>NZ_JBXAST010000003.1:0-119473 GCF_058809645.1 Azospira sp. MPR-E4
GGGCAGGGCTTCAGCTGAGGCTTATTCCTTGCCGCAGCACTGCTTGTACTTCTTGCCGCTGCCGCAGGGGCAGGGATCGTTGCGGCCCACCTTGTCGCCGTCGCGGCGCTGGGTGGCCGGGTTGCGCTTGGCCAGCCAGAAGCGGTGGATTTCGGCCACGGCCAGGGGCAGATCGTCCTGGCACTGCTTTTCCATGTCGGCCTTTTCCTTGCCGTCGGGCCATTCCTCGCCGTGCTCCTTGGCGGCGGCCTCGGCTTCGCCGGTCAGCACCATGAAGGGGAACAGGCGCTCGTCCAGCCATTCCAGTTCCTCTTCGTCGGCGATGGCGTCGAACCAGTCTTCCGGCGCCGCATCCACGCCCAGCAGGTAGGCGGAACACCAGGGGGCGAAATCGCTGGGGGCGTCGTCCCCTTCCTCCTGGCCGTAGAGCAGCAGCACGGGGGGCTCGCCAGAGTTGAGCAGCTCGGCCTGGCCGGCGGCAAAGCGGCGCAGCAGGCCGGTCAGTTCCTGGCCGGCGGGGCTGGCGGCGGCTTCGTCGCTGCCCAGGACCTCGGCCAGCCATTCTTCTTCGGGCACCGGCACCGGGCCGCCCAGGGTGGCGCAGAGGTAGCCCTGGATTTCGTCCAGGCGCAGGGTGTCTTCCAGGGCCGGGTCGTCCAGCAGGACTTCCAGACGGTCCAGGTCGGCATCGTTGAGCGGGGTGGGGGGAGTGGTGGTCATGGTGAGGTCTCAGGGTTTGATTTCAGTGGAATCCGGGTGCAACAAATCGGTCGTGTGGGGCCTTGGCCGGGGCTGGTCCGCCGGCGGCGGTGTTGTGCGGCAGGGCGGAAAACCGGACATGTCGCCTGCCACGCCGAGGCGCTTCAGGCGGGGCGCCGCACTGCCGTTGCCTGAATGAAACTGTCGGCGGACGGCCAGTTTTTGCTGCTGCCCGGCCCGGTCCCGGTTTCTGCCGGTGAAAAAGGACCGGGGCATGATGGCGGGGTAGTTCGTCCGCCACAGGCAAAATGCTATTATACGCGCCCATGTATGTGGATTCCGGGGCGCCCGCAGTCTTTTCTGGCGCCCTTTTCGTTTCATTTGGATTAACGAGAAACGCGATCCGGGCTTTTCGGGGGAAAAACCAAGTTTTCTCCTCCGGCCGACCCGCCGCCTGACTGACCCGCCGATGCGCCTGACCAAGCTCAAACTTGCCGGCTTCAAATCCTTTGTCGATCCCACCATGGTGGCCCTGCCGGGGCAGCTGGTGGGCGTCGTCGGCCCCAACGGCTGCGGCAAGTCCAACATCATGGACGCGGTGCGCTGGGTGCTGGGGGAGTCCAAGGCCTCGGAGCTGCGCGGCGAGTCCATGCAGGACGTCATCTTCAACGGCTCCTCCAATCGCAAGCCGGTGTCCCGGGCCTCCGTCGAGCTGATCTTCGACAATTCCCTGGGCCGGGCCATGGGCCAGTGGAGCCAGTACGCCGAACTGTCGGTGAAGCGGGTGCTGACCCGTTCCGGCCAGTCCGACTACCTGATCAACAACATCAAGGTCCGCCGCAAGGACATCACCGACCTGTTCCTGGGCACCGGCCTGGGTCCCCGGGCCTACGCCATCATCGGCCAGGGCATGATCTCCCGCATCATCGAGGCCAAGCCCGACGAGCTGCGGGTGTTCCTGGAAGAGGCAGCCGGCGTCACCCGCTACAAGGAACGGCGGAAGGAAACCGAAGGTCGCCTGGCCGACACCCGGGAAAACCTGCTGCGGGTGGAGGACATCCGTCTCGAGCTGGCCGGCCAGATGGAGCGCCTGGAAGCCCAGGCCGCCGTGGCCCGCCAGTACCACCAGCTGAACGACGAACTGACCCTGAAGCAGCAGGTGCTGTGGGTGCTGCGGCGCAACGAGGCCAAGGCCGAGCAGCAGCGCTTCGCCATGGAAATCGAGCGGGCCGGTACCGATCTGGAAGGCCAGACCGCCGCCCTGCGCGACATCGAGGCCCAGCTGGAAGCCTCCCGGGAAGCCCATTTCGCCGCCAGCGACGGCGTGCACCAGGCCCAGAGCGACCTCTTCGCTGTCAATGCAGACGTGGCCCGGCTGGAAACGGAAATCCGCCACCAGCGCGAATCCGGCGTGCAGCTGGAATCCCGCCTGGCCCAGTTGGAAGGCGAGCAGCAGCACTGGCAGGAACAGGCCGAGCGCCTGGACATGGACGAGGAACGCTGGCGCGAACTGCAACTGGTGGCCGAAGGCCGCCAGGAACAGGCCCAGATGAAGCTGGAGGCCCGCCAGGAGCGCCTGCCCATGGCCGAGGAGGCCCAGGCGGCGGCCCAGGAGGCCCTCAACCAGCAGCGGGCCGAGATGGCCAAGGTGGAGCAGGCCCTGCAGGTGGAACAGACCCACCGCAGCCATGCCGAGCGCACCCTGCAGAGCATCGCCCAGCGCCGCGATCGCATGGAGCAGGAGCGGGAAAGCCTGGCCGATCCGGATACCAGCGAGCTGGACCTGAAGACCGAGGAACTTGCCGAACAGCAGGAGCGCCTGATTGTCCTGCAGGACAAGCTGGGCGCCGCCCAGGGCGAACTGCCCCAGCTCGAGGCCCGTCGCCGCGAATTGCTGGAGGAAGTGCAGGCGGCCGTGAAGGATGTGGCCGACGTGCGCGCCCGCCGCGCCGCCCTGGAACAGTTGCAGGAGCGGGTCCAGTCCGGCGGCAAGGTGGGTGAATGGCTGCGCCGTCACGGCCTGGAAAGCCGCACCCCCCTGTGGAAGCGCCTGGAAGTGGACGCGGGCTGGGAAGACGCGGTGGAAGCCGTGCTGCGCGAACGCCTCAACGCCGTTTCCCTGGAAGACCCGGCGGCCCTGGCCGCCCTGGTGGACGACAAGCCGGCGGGCAAGCTGACCCTGCTCCTCTCCGGCGCCGCCGAAGCCCCGGCCGGCGGCCTGCTGGGCCGCATCCGCTGCCATGAGCCGGCCCTGGCCGGCGTCCTGGCCGACTGGCTGCACGGCATCGATTGCGTGGACAGTATGGAGGCGGCCCTGCAGCGGCGCGCCAGCCTGGCCTCCGGCCAGCTGCTGGTGACCCGGGAAGGCCATCTGCTGAGCCGCCACAGCCTGACCCTGTTCGCCCCCGACTCGGCCGAACACGGCCTGCTGGAACGCCAGCGGGAAATCGAGGCCCTCGCCGCCGCCCTGGACGACAAGCAGCTGGCGGTGGAAACCGCCCAGGCCCGCCTGGCCGAAGTGGAAGAACGCATCGCCGCCGGCCAGAGCGACAGCCAGAACCTGCGCCGCCGCACCCAGGAACAGCAGGACCGCATCCACACCCTGCAGATGGAAGTGATGCGGCAGAACCAGATTCTCGAGCGCATCCGGGAGCGCCACGCCCAGATCGAACAGGCCGCGGCCGAACTGGCGGCGGAAGAGGAAGTGGAGCAGGAGCGCCTCTTCATCGCCGACGAGGCCATCGCCCAGCAGCGGGAAAACCTGGACGCCCTCCATGCCCGCTTCGCCGGCGTGCGGGCCCGCCTGGAAGAGGCGGACCGGGCCCTGCGCGAGGAACGGGAAGCCCTGGCCAACGTGGAGCGGGAACACCGGGAAGCCCAGTTCTCCCTGCGCGAGGCCGAAGGCAAGCTGGCCGAAGTGGCCAACAACCGGGTCATGTCCCAGCGCCAGCTGCAGCGCATCGCCGACGACCTGGCCCAGTGCCGCCAGACCCGGGAAAACCTCCAGGTCGAGATTCTCGAACCCAAGCTGCAGGAAGCCCTGGAACAGCGCGTGTTGCGCGAGCAGGCCCTGGCGGCCCAGCGGGAGGCCATGGAAAACGCCACCCAGGCCCTGCGCCAGCTGGAAGAGCAGCGCCTGAAGATCGAGCAGGGCCTCAATCCCATGCGCGACCGGGTCGGCGAACTGCGCCTCAAGGAACAGGCGGCGGCCCTCAATGTGGAACAGCTCACCGCCCAGCTGCTGGAAGCCGGCGCCAACGAGGAAGTCCTGGCGGAACAGGCCCAGGCCTTCGCCGGCACCAAGGCCAGCAGCCTGCAAAGCTCCATCGGCAGCCTGCAGAAGGCCATCCTGGAACTGGGGGCGGTGAACCTGGCGGCCCTGGAGGAACTGGAATCGGCGACCCAGCGCAAGCAGTTCCTCGACGACCAGGCGGAAGACCTGAACACCGCCATGGAAACCCTGGAAAACGCCATCCGCCGCATCGACAAGGAAACCCGGGACCTGCTGCAGGCCACCTACGACACGGTGAACCGGCACTTCGGCGAACTGTTCCCGACTCTCTTCGGCGGCGGCGAGGCCCGGCTGGTGATGACCGGCGACGAGATCCTCGATGCCGGCGTGCAGATCACCGCCCAGCCCCCGGGTAAGAAGAACGCCACCATCCATCTGCTCTCCGGCGGCGAGAAGGCCCTCACTGCCATCGCCCTGGTGTTCGCCATGTTCCAGCTCAACCCGGCGCCCTTCTGTCTGCTCGACGAAGTGGATGCGCCCCTGGACGATTCCAATACCGAGCGCTTTGCCGAGATGGTCAAGCGCATGTCTGCCAATACCCAGTTTTTGTTCATCAGCCACAACAAGATCGCCATGGAAATGGCCCAGCAACTGGTGGGCGTGACCATGCAGGAATCCGGGGTGTCCCGGATCGTCGAGGTGGATATCGCCGAGGCCCTGCGCATGCGCGAACAGGTGGCCGCATGACCCCGATGGAAAAGGAAAAGCCATGACCGAATTGCACATTGGCCTGTTGGCTTTCGGCGGCGTCGCCGTGGTTGGCGTGCTGGCCTACAACAAGTGGCAGGAGCGCAAGCACCGCCAGGTGGCCGAGCAGATGCTGCGTCCCAGCGACGAGGACGTGCTGCTCGACGGCGAGGAGGATGCCGTGGAGGAAGAGGGCGAGGAGGAATACGCCGTCCTCATCCAGCGCGATGAAAACGGCGAGATCATCCGCGCGCCCCAGCTGGCCCAGCGCAAGGAGCCGGTGTTCGAGGCAGAGGCGGAGCCGGCCCCGGCCGCGCGCCAGGAACCGGTGTTCAGCTTCGACGACGAACCGGCCCCGGCGGCCGAGCCCGTTTATGCCGCCGAAGCACCCCGGACCGCCGCCAAGGCCACGCCCCAATCCGCCCTGGACTTCGATGCCGAGCCTGCCCTGGCGGTGAAGCCCGCTGCGCCTGCCTTCGCCGCGACACAGGCCCAGGGTGCTCTGTCCATCGACCCGATCGCCATGCCCCTGCGGGAAGCCGCGCCGGCCGTGGCTGCGCGGGCACCCGCCAGCGAGATGCCGGCCCCGGGCGAAGCCGAGGCCCCCCGCACCCTGATGGCGCCGGCCCTGCCCACCTTCCTGCTCTCTCCGGCCGCCGACTACATCGTGGCCCTGGAAACCGTGGATTTCATTCCCGCCGGCCAGTTCATGCAGTCCCAGCGGGAAGCCCTGCTGCGCATCGGCAAGCGGGTCACCTGGGTCGGCCTCAACGAAGGCAGCGGCGAGTGGGAAGTGATGGACGAGAACAGTCCCCAGGAATACCGCCGCCTGCGCATCGGCGTGCAGTTGGCGGACCGCCGCGGCGCCATTTCCGACGCCGAGCTGTCCATTTTTCACACCGCCATGCGCCAGCTGGCCGAGGAGTTCATGGCCGTGGCCGATCTGCCGACCCGCAAGTCGGCCCTGGAAGACGCCTACGAACTGGACCGCTTCTGCGCCGACGTGGATATCCAGATCGGCATCAACGTGGTGGCCGTGGGCCAGCTCTTCCCCGGCACCAAGATCCGCGCCCTGGCCGAAGCCGCCGGCATGGTGCTGGAAGCCGACGGTGCCTTCGTCCGCCGCGACGACGACGGCCGGGTGCTGTACACCCTCAGCCACCAGAGCCAGCAGCCCTTCACCGCCGAGGCCATGAAGACCCTCTCCTGCCACGGCCTGACCTTCCTCCTGGATGTGCCCCGGGTGCCCAACGGCGACCGGGTCTTCAACCAGATGGGCGACCTGGCCCGCCGCTTCGCCGATTCCCTGCACGGGGTGGTGGTGGACGACAACCGTCAGCCCCTGACCGAGGCCCTGCTGGAGCCCATCCGCAAGCAGGTGGCCCAGTACCAGGGCGCCATGGCCCAGCGCGGCCTGGTGGCCGGCGGTTCCCTCTCCCTGCGCCTGTTCGCCTGATGCCGGTGGGGGAAGTCGCCCGGGCCCGGGCCGCGGCCCTGCGGGCCGAGCTGGAAAGCCACAACCACGCCTATTACGTGCTCGATGCGCCGACGGTCCCGGATGCGGAATACGACCGCCTGTTCCGGGAACTGCAGGCCCTCGAAGCCGAGTATCCCGAGCTGCTCAGCGCCGATTCGCCGACCCAGCGGGTGGGCGGCAAGCCCCTGGACAGCTTCCCCAGCGTCAGCCATGCGGTGCCCATGCTCTCCATCCAGACCGAGACGGATACGGAGCCCCGCGGCGCCTTCAATTTCGACGCCCGGGTGCGCAAGGAACTGGAGCTGGAGGAGGGCGCGGCGCCGGTGGAATACGCCGCCGAGCTGAAGTTCGACGGCCTGGCGGTGAGCCTGCGCTACGAGCACGGCGTGCTCGTCCAGGGGGCCACCCGGGGCGACGGCGCCAGCGGCGAGGACGTCACCCAGAACCTGCGCACCGTGCGCTCCATCCCCCTGCGCCTGCAGGGCCCGGCGGCAAGCCTGCCGCCCCTGCTGGAAGTGCGGGGCGAGGTGTACATGCGCCGGGACGACCTGGCCCGCTACAACGAAAAGGCCCTGGCCCGGGGCGACAAGACCCTGGTCAATCCGCGCAACGGCGCCGCCGGCAGCATCCGCCAGCTGGACCCGGCTATCGCCGCCAGCCGCCCCCTCAATTTCTTCGCCTACGGCATCGGCGCCGTCTCCGGATGGACGCTGCCCGCCACCCATGCCGGCCTGCTCGACGCCCTGGCCGCCTTCGGCCTGCCCGTGTGCCAGCACCGGGACGTGGTGCGGGGCGCCGCGGGCCTGGCCGATTTCCACCGGCGCATGGGCGCCCTGCGGGACAGCCTGCCCTTCGACATCGACGGCGTGGTGTACAAGGTCAATTCCCTGGAACTGCAGGCCCGCCTCGGCTTCCGCTCCCGGGAACCGCGCTGGGCCGTGGCCCACAAGTATCCGGCCCAGGAGGCCCTGACCGTGGTCGAGGCCATCGACATCCAGGTCGGCCGCACCGGCGCCCTGACTCCCGTGGCCCGGCTGCAGCCGGTCTTCGTCGGCGGCGTCACGGTGACCAACGCCACCCTGCACAACGAGGACGAAATGGCCCGCAAGGGCGGGCTCTGCATCGGCGACACAGTCATCGTGCGCCGGGCCGGCGACGTCATCCCCGAAGTGGTGGGGGTGGTGGCCGAGCGCCGTCCCGCCGGCGCCACGCCCTTCCAGATGCCCCGCAGCTGCCCGGTGTGCGGCTCCCATGTGGTGAAGGAGGAGGGCGAGGCCGTGGCCCGCTGTTCCGGCGGCTTCGCCTGCCGGGCCCAGCGCATCCAGGCCATTCTGCACTTCGCCGGGCGCCGCATGATGGACATCGAGGGCCTGGGGGAGCGCTATGTGGAACGGCTGGTGGAGTTCGACCTGATCCACGGCGTCGCCGACCTCTACCGCCTGACCCTGGCCGACCTGCTGGAAATGAAGCGCCTCGCCGACGAGCGGGATGGCGTCACGCCGGAGACGGTGAAGCAGGGCCAGATCGCCACCCGCTGGGCGGAGAACCTGCTGGCCGGCATCGCCGCCAGCAAGACGCCGCCCCTGGCCCGGCTGCTGTTCGCCCTGGGCATTCGCCACGTCGGCGAATCCACGGCCAAGACCCTGGCCGACTGGCTCGGCTCCCTGGCCGTGGTGCGCCGGGCTCCGGCGCCCCTGCTGGCGGCCCTGCCGGATATCGGCGCCACCGTGGCCACGGCCATTGCCGACTTTTTCGCCGAACCCCACAATGCCGCCGCCGTGGATGCCCTGCTGGCGGCCGGTGTGGCGCCGGCCGACGAACATGCCCCCAGCCCCGAGCTGGGCGGCCGCCTGGGCTGGAGCGAACTCTACGCAGCCCTCGGCATTCCCCGCCTGACGCCGGTGCGGGCGCGCCAGCTGGCCGACCTGGTGCCTGAAGGCGAGGGACTGGCTGCCCTGGCACCCGGCTGCCTGGAACTGGCGGCCCTGCCCGCCGAGGTGGCGACCGCGGTGCTGGCCTGGCTGGAGGAGGAGGGCAACCGCGCCCGCCTGACGGCCCTGGCGGTCCTGCGGCGGGAACTGCTGGCAGCCCTGCCGGCCCAGGCCCTGGGGCCCCGGCCCCTGGCGGGCATGACCTTCGTCCTCACCGGCACCCTGCCGACCCTGAAGCGGGACGAGGCCAAGGCCCGCATCGAGGCCCAGGGCGGCAAGGTCAGCGGCTCGGTGTCGAAGAAGACCGATTATGTGGTGGCCGGCGAGGAAGCCGGCTCCAAGCTGGAAAATGCCTTGAAACTGGGGGTGCCCGTGCTCGACGAGACGGCCCTCCTGAATCTGCTGAATGAGGAAAAATCCAATGAAAAAAGTGCGTAAGGCCGTCTTTCCCGTGGCCGGCCTGGGAACCCGCTTCCTGCCGGCGACCAAGGCCAGTCCCAAGGAAATGCTGCCCATCGTGGACAAGCCCCTGATCCAGTACGCGGTGGAAGAGGCCTGTGCCGCCGGCATCACCGACATGATCTTCGTCACCGGCCGCAGCAAGAGGGCCATCGAGGACCATTTCGACAAGGCCTACGAACTGGAGAAAGAACTGGCCGAGCGGGGCAAGACCGAAATGCTCAAGTTCGTGCAGGACATGCTGCCCAAGTCCATGAACTGCATCTACATCCGCCAGCCCGAGGCCCTGGGCCTGGGCCATGCCGTGCTGTGCGCGGCGCCGGTGGTGCAGGACGAGCCCTTCGCCGTGATCCTGGCCGACGACTTGCTGGACGGCGAGACGCCGGTGATGAAGCAGATGGTGGACACCTACGACTACTACCATTGCTCCGTGCTGGGGGTGCAGGACGTGCCCCGGGCCGACACCAAGAGCTACGGCATCGTGGACGCCAAGCCGGTGGCCGAGCGCCTGGAGCAGATCGCCGCCATCGTCGAGAAGCCCAAGCCCGAGGAGGCTCCTTCCACCCTGGCGGTGGTCGGGCGCTACATCCTGACGCCGCGCATCTTCCACCACCTGGAGCGCATCGGCAAAGGCTCCGGCGGCGAAATCCAACTCACCGACGGCATCGCCTCCCTGCTCTCGGAAGAGCAGGTGCTGGCCTACCGTTATGCCGGCACCCGCTACGACTGCGGCTCCAAGCTGGGCTATCTGCAGGCCACGGTGGACCTGGGCCGGCGCCATCCCGAAGTGGGGGCCGCCTTCGGCGCCTATCTCGATTCCCTGAAATAAGAAGGAGCAGCCCATGGCTACCCGTGAAGAAGCCCTGGCCCTGCTGGCCCGGGGAGAATTGGTCCATTCCGCCGAAACCGTGTCCGCCGCCGTGGACCGGGTGGCTGCGGAAATCACCGCCCGCCTGGGGGAGAGCAATCCCCTGATCCTCTGCGTCATGACCGGCGGCGTGGTCTTTGCCGGCCAGTTGATGGCCCGCCTGCCGTTCCCGGCGGACTTCGACTACCTGCATGCCACCCGCTACGGCCAGGATACGGCCGGCGGCGCCCTGTCCTGGCGCGCCGCGCCCTGGACCAGCGTCAAGGACCGCACCGTGCTGGTGGTGGACGACATCCTGGACGAAGGCGTGACCCTGGCGGCCATCAAGGACCGCCTGCTGCACCAGGGGGCCAAGGCCGTCTATCTGGCGGTGGCGACGGACAAGGAAAACGGCAAGAATAAGCCCGTGACCGCCGATTTCGCGGCCCTCAAGGTGCCCGACCGCTTCGTCTTCGGCTACGGCATGGATGCCTACGGCGCCTGGCGCAACCTGCCGGCCATCTACGCCCTCAAGGACGAGTAATCCCGGCGGCGGCCTTCGCCGCCACCGGCCAATCTTCGGAGTTTTCCCGCAATGCTTGCAATCATCGGCGGCAGTGGCCTGACCCAGCTGGCCAACCTGGATATTTCCCACCGGGAAATCGTCCGCACCCCCTACGGCGAGCCCTCCGGGCCCGTCACCTTCGGCAATATCTGCGGCCAGCCCGCCATGTTCGTCGCCCGCCACGGCTACGGCCACACCATTCCGCCCCATGAGGTGAATTACCGCGCCAACCTGTGGGCTCTGTGGTCGAAGAAGGCCACGGCCATCGTCTCCGTGGCTTCCGTCGGCGGCATCCGCGGCGACCTGGCTCCCGGCGACATCGTCGTGCCGCACCAGATCATCGACTACACCTGGGGCCGCCGTTCCACCTTCCACGAAGGCGACGGCTGCACCGTGACCCATGTGGATTTCACCCATCCCTACGACGAGCTGCTGCGCAACCAGATTCTCACCGCCGCCTCCATGATCGGCGAGGAGGTGCGCATGGGCGGCGTCTATGCTGCCACCCAGGGGCCGCGCCTGGAGACGGCCGCCGAAATCAACCGCATGGAGCGGGACGGTGCCGACCTGGTGGGCATGACCGGCATGCCCGAAGCGGTGCTGGCCCGGGAGCTGGATCTGCCCTATGCCGCCATCAACGTGGTGGCCAACTACGCCGCCGGCCGCGGCGAGAGCCGGGACGGCATCCACTTCGAGTCCATCGAGGACGTGCTGCAGAACGCCATGGGGCGGGTGCGGGGCATCATCGAGCAGCTGGTCGCCAACCACGGCGCCCGGGACTGACCATGGCCGCCGGCGTCGCCCGTCCCGTCCTGCGCATGGGCCATCCGGTGCTGCGGCAGCGGGCCCGGGAAATCACCGAGTTCGGCACTCCGGCCCTGGCCGCCCTGATTGCGGACATGGAAGCGACCATGGTGGCGGAGGGCGGCGTCGGCCTGGCGGCACCCCAGATCGGCGTGGACCTGCGCCTGGTGGTGTTCGGCTTCGACAGCAGCGAGCGCTATCCGGAGGCTCCGGCCATTCCCTTCACGGTGCTGCTCAATCCGCAGCTGGAGCCCCTCGGCAGCGAGGAGGAAGAGGGCTGGGAAGGCTGTCTCTCCCTGCCCGGCATGCGCGGCTGGGTGCCCCGCTGGAAGCGCCTGCGCTATAGCGGCTTCACCCCCGGGGGAGAGCCCCTGGAGCGGGTGGTGGAAGGTTTCCACGCCCGGGTGGTGCAGCACGAGTGTGACCATCTGGACGGCCTGCTCTATCCGGCCCGCATCCGGGACTTTTCCCGCTTCGGCTTCATCGAGGAGTTGTTTCCCGAGGGCCCCGGCACGGGGGCGGAGGATTAAAAAAAGGAGGCCTCGGCCTCCTTTTTTCTTGGCGCAGTCCACCGCCTGGATTCTGCCCTAGACCTGCAGCATTTCCAGCAATTCCGTTTCCAGACGGATGCGCTTGCTGCTCTGGTCCAGGTCGCCGCCGGAAACGAGGAAGGTGTCCTCGGCCCGTTCGCCCAGGGTGGCGATTTTCGCCGTCTGCAGCCCGGCGCCGTGTCGGGCCAGGGTCTGGGCAACGGAAAAGAGCAGGCCGGGACGGTCGGCGGCGACGATGGAGAGGACGCAGTGGCCCCGGTCGTCGGGCAGCAGGCTGACCTGGGGCGCGATGGGGAAGTGCCGCACCTGGCGGGACAGGCGGCCGGTGGGCGGTGCCTCCGGCGGCCCCGGGTGGAGCAGGGCCTCGGTCAGTTCGTGTTCCACATAGCTGGCCATTTCCCGAGGAATCTCCCGGTTGGAGACATCGAGCAGGATGAAGCTGTCCAGGGCGTAGCCGTGGCGGGTGGTGTGGATCTTGGCATCGACGATGTTGAAGCCGGCGCGGCCGAAGAAGCCGCAGAGGCGGGCGAAGAGGTCCGGCTGATCCCGGGTGTAGACCATCACCTGCAGGGTCTCGGTGGCCTCGCTGCAGTCCTGGATCTGGCGCAGGCGGGCCTTCACCAGGGGCTCGTCGTGGTGGATGCGGTAGTGCAGGCAGCGGGTGTGCCAGGCGATTTCCTCGGCCGAGTGGCGCAGGAAATAGACCGTGTCCAGCTGCTTCCACAGGCCCTGGTGCACCGTGTCGGAGAGGGCGAAGTAGCGCAGCAGGCGCAGGGCCTCCTCCTGGCGCTCCTCGATGACGCCGTGGGGTTCGGGCGTGACGCCCTTTTCCAGCAGGCGCAGGGTCATGCCGTAGAGGTCCTCCAGCAGCTTGCCCTTCCAGGCGTTCCACACCTTGGGGCTGGTGCCCCGGATGTCGGCCACGGTGAGCAGGTAGAGGGCGGTGAGATGGCGTTCGTCCCTGACCCGGGCGGCAAAGGCGGCCACCACTTCGGGATCGGTGATGTCCTCCTTCTGGGCCACCTGGGACATGACCAGGTGCTGGCCCACCAGCCATTCCACCAGCTCCGTGTCTTCCGGCGCCAGGCCGTGGTTTTCACAGAAGGCGCGGGCGTCGGCCATGCCCAGGCTGGAGTGGTCGCCGCCCCGGCCCTTGGCGATGTCGTGGAACAGGGTGGCGATGTAGAGCAGCCAGGGGCGGTCGAAGCCGGCCACCAGGCGGGAGCAGAGGGGGTATTCGTGGGCGAATTCCTCCATGGTGAAGCGGCGCATGTTGCGCATCACCTGGAGGATGTGCTGGTCCACCGTGTAGGCATGGAACAGGTCGTGCTGCATCTGGCCCACCACGGCGCCGAAGGCCGGGATGTAACGGCCCAGGATGCCGTACTGGTTCATGCGGCGGAATTCGTGGACGATGCCCTGCTTCTGCTGGAAAAGCTTGAGGAAGCAGGCCCGGTTGGCCGGATCGGCGCGGAATTCGTCGTTGATGAGCAGGCGGGCCCGCCACAGGGCGCGCAGGGTGCGGGCGGTCATGCCCTTCAGGTCCGGGTTCTGTTGCAGCAGGAGAAAGGCTTCCAGCAGGGCGCCGGGACGGCGCTGGAAGACTTCTTCGTCGCTGACGTCGAGCAGGCCGTTGGCCTTCTGGAAATCGGCGTCGATGGCTTCGGGGGCCCGTTCCTGGGCCGGGAAGATGGCGGCCCCGATGTTCTGCATGAGGATGATGTTGAGCTGGGTCACCAGCTTGGCATTGCGGTAGTAACGCTGCATCAGCTGTTCGCTGGAGCGGCGGGTGGGCGTGGCTTCGATGCCCATGTCCGCCGCCATGGGCGTCTGCACGTCGAACAGCAGCCGGTCCTCGCGCCGGCCGGTGAGCAGGTGCAGCCTGACCCGCAGGGTCTCCAGCAGGCCCTGGGCCTCGATCAGGGCCTGGGTTTCCTCGGCGGTGATGAAACCGCCCCGTTCCAGATCCTGCCAGGTTCGGCCCAGGCCGGCCGCCTGGGCCACCCACAGCACCACCTGGAGGTCCCGCAGGCCGCCCGGGCTTTCCTTGAGGTTGGGCTCCAGGGCGTAGGGGGTTTCATGGAAACGGATGTAGCGCTCATCCTGCTCCAGCTTCTTGGCCTTGAAGAAGGTCTGGGGGTCCAGGGTGGCCGCCAGTCCCTGCTGGAAGCGGCTGAAGAGGGCCTGGTCGCCGCTCAGCAGGCGGGCTTCGATGAGGGCCGTCTGCACCGTGATGTCGCCGGCAGCTTCCTGCAGGCATTCTTCCAGGGTGCGGACACTGTGGCCGATTTCCAGACCGATGTCCCAGAACAGGCCCACCAGCTGTTCCAGCTTGCCCTTCAGGGCCTCGTCGGGCTCCTCCGGCAACAGCAGCAGCAGGTCGATGTCGGAGGCCGGATACAGCTCGCCGCGGCCGTAGCCGCCCACGGCCACCAGGGCCAGGGAGGAGGGGAACTGCTGGTCCTGCCAGATTTGCACCAGCAGTTTGTCGATGTTGCTGCAGCGTTGCCGCAGCAGGGCAGCGGCGTCGCCTTGGGACTGGTAGTCCGACTTCAGCGCCTGCTGCCCTTCCTGCAGCATGGCTTTGTAATGGGCCAGGGGATGGGGAGCGGGGGCGCTGCTGGGCATGGGCTTCAGATCCAGTCGGGTTTGGGGCGGCTGCCGGCGGAGACGGTCAGGGCTTCGTAGCCGGTTTCGGTGACCAGGATGGTGTGTTCCCACTGGGCGGAAAGGCTGCGGTCCTTGGTGACGATGGTCCAGCCGTCGCCCATTTCCTTGATGGCGGCCTTGCCGGCGTTGATCATGGGTTCCACGGTGAAGATCATGCCGGGCTTCAGTTCGATGCCGGTGCCGGCCTTGCCGTAGTGCAGGACCTGGGGGTCTTCGTGGAACTTGCGGCCGATGCCGTGGCCGCAGAATTCCCGGACCACGGAAAAACCGGCATTTTCCGCATATTTCTGGATGGCGGCGCCGATGTCGCCCAGGTGGGCGCCGGGCTTGATCTGGTTGATGCCGATCCACATGCAGTCGTGGGTGATCTCGCACAGGCGCTTGGCCAGGATGGAGCCTTCGCCGACCACGAACATGCGGCTGGTGTCGCCGTGGAAGCCGTCCTTGATGACAGTGATGTCCAGGTTGACGATGTCGCCGTTCTTCAGCGGCTTTTCCCCCGGGATGCCATGGCACACTTGGTGGTTGATGGAGGTGCAGATGGACTTGGGGTAGGGCGTGTAGCCCGGCGGGGCGTAGTTGAGGGGGGCGGGGATGCAGCCCTGCACATTGACCATGTAGTCGTGGCAGATGCGGTCCAGTTCGCCGGTGGTGACGCCGGGCTTCACATAGGGGGTGACGTGGTCGAGCACTTCCGCCGCCAGGCGGCAGGCGATACGCATTTTTTCGATTTCGTCGGCGGTTTTGATGATGACGCTCATTGCGGCTCTTTGTCTGATGCGGGTTGAAGGGCGAAGGATATAGAAGGCGCCACCCTTAGGCAATTTTGGCGGCCGGAGGTTCGCCTTGAGTAAAAAGCGATGAAATGCTAAAATCCTGCGGCTTTTCGGCTTCGGTCCATCGAAACCGGGAAGACGGGGCTGGCGAAACTGTTTTGCCAGGCCTGCATGTCATGGAACCGGGTGGTCCGGTTCCGGGCAAATTACTCACATCCGCCTCTATCTAGGGTGCCCGCTTTGCGGGTGGCAGTAGTGGCTTTTAAAGCTGTAATGCGGCGGATGGCGGTTCAACCCTTGAGGAGTTTTATATGTCCGCAACTATGCGTCAGATGCTGGAAGCCGGTGTTCACTTCGGCCACCAAACCCGTTTCTGGAACCCGAAGATGGCTCAGTACATCTTCGGTGCCCGCAACAAGATTCACATCGTCAACCTGGAAAAGACCCTGGCCAAGTACAACGAAGCCATGGCCTTCGTGAAGAAGCTGGCCGCCAACAAGGGCACCATCATGTTCGTCGGCACCAAGCGCCAGGCTCGCGAGATCATCGCCGAAGAAGCCCAGCGCGCCGGCACCCCCTATGTTGACCAGCGCTGGCTGGGCGGCATGCTGACCAACTTCAAGACCGTCAAGCAGTCCATCAAGCGTCTGCAGGACATGGAACAGTCCGTCGAGGACGGCTCCATCGAGCGTCTGGGCAAGAAGGAAGCCCTGATGCAGAAGCGCGAACTGGAAAAGCTGCAGAAGTCCATCGGCGGCATCAAGAACATGGCCGGCCTGCCCGACGCCCTGTTCGTGGTGGACGTGGGCTACCACAAGATCGCCATCACCGAAGCCAACAAGCTGGGCATCCCCGTGATCGCCGTGGTTGATACCAACCACTCCCCCGAAGGCGTGGATTACGTGATCCCCGGCAACGACGACTCCTCCCGCGCCATCCGCCTGTACGCCCGTGGCGTGGCCGATGCCATCCTGGAAGGCCGCAGCATGTCCCTGCAGGAAATCGTGGCTGCCACCGGCGGCGACGACGAGTTCGTTGAAGTGGAAGAAGCTGCCGAGTAATCGGTCCCTTCCGACGCCGCTTCCGAGCGGCGTTTCTGATTCGTTTATGTAAATCCGGAAGGGCGCCTGCGTGGCGCCCTTCCAGTAGCAACCGGAGAAAAAATATGGCGGCAATTACCGCAAGCATGGTGGCTGAACTGCGCGCAAAGACCGATGCGCCGATGATGGAATGCAAGAAGGCCCTGACCGAAGCCGACGGCGACATGGGCAAGGCCGAGGAAATCCTGCGCGTCAAGCTGGGCAACAAGGCTACCAAGGCCGCTGCCCGCGTGACCGCCGAAGGCGTGGTCGGCATCTACATTTCCGCTGACGCCAAGCTGGGCGCCATCGTCGAAGTGAACTGCGAAACCGACTTCGTGGCCAAGAACGACGACTTCCTGGAACTGGTGAAGAACGCCGCCGAACTGGTGGCCACCAAGAACCCGGCCGACGTGGAAGCCCTCTCCGCCCTGGAAGTGGGTGGTCAGAGCCTGGAATCCATCCGTGCCGCCCTGGTCGGCAAAATCGGTGAAAACATGTCCTTCCGCCGCTTCGTGCGCGTGGAAGCCCAGGGCAAGCTGGCCTCCTACATCCACGGCGGCGCCAAGATCGGCGTGCTGCTGGACCTGGTGGGCGGTGACGAACAGCTGGCCAAGGACATCGCCATGCACATCGCCGCTTCCAAGCCCAAGGCTCTGGATGCTTCCGGCGTTTCCCAGGAACTGATCGACACCGAGCGTCGCGTCGCCATCGAAAAGGCCCGTGCCGACAACAAGCCCGAAGCCATGCTGGAAAAGATTGCCGACGGCACCGTGCAGAAGTTCCTGAAGGAAGTGACCCTGCTGGCCCAGGTCTTCGTCAAGGCTGAAGACGGCAAGCAGACCATCGAACAGCTGCTGAAGGCCAAGGGTGCCTCCGTGGCCGCTTTCACCCTGTTCATCGTGGGCGAAGGCATCGAGAAGAAGGTCACCGACTTCGCTGCTGAAGTGGCTGCCCAGGCTGCCGCTGCTGCCCAGAAGTAATCTAGCAATCTAAGGATGCCCATGCCCGATACCACTCCCCAGCCGGCCTACAAGCGTATTCTCCTCAAACTCAGCGGCGAGGCCCTGATGGGCTCCGATGCCTACGGCATCAATCGCCAGACGATCTCCGAGATTGTCGCCGAGATCAAGGAAGTGGCTGAACTGGGGGTGGAAATCGGCGTGGTCATCGGCGGCGGCAACATCTTCCGCGGTGTTGCGCCTGCCGCCACCGGCATGGACCGGGCTACTGCCGACTACATGGGCATGCTGGCCACCGTCATGAACGGTCTGGCCCTGCAGGACGCCATGCGCATGGCCGGCCTCAACAGCCGGGTCCAGTCCGCCCTGGATATCGAGCAGGTGGTGGAACCCTACATCCGGGGCAAGGCCATCCGCTATCTGGAACAGGGCCGCATCGTCATTTTCGCTGCCGGCACCGGCAACCCCTTCTTCACCACCGATACCGCCGCCGCCCTGCGCGGTGCCGAAATCGGCGCCCAGATCGTGCTCAAGGCGACCAAGGTGGACGGCATCTACACTGCCGACCCGAAGAAGGACCCGTCCGCCACCCGTTACGACAAGATCAGTTTCGACGAAGCCATCGCCCGCAATCTGGCGGTCATGGATGCCACCGCATTCGCGCTGTGCCGCGACCAGAAACTGCCGATCAACGTGTTTTCCATCTTCAAGAGCGGCGCCCTGAAGCGGGTGGTGCTGGGTGAAGCGGAAGGCACGCTGGTCTACTGCTGAGGGGAACAGACCATGATTTCCGAAGTCAAGAAGAACACCGAAGCCAAGATGCAGAAGTCCATCGAGGCCTTGAAGAACGACCTCGCCAAGGTCCGCACCGGCCGTGCCCATACCGGCCTGCTGGATCACGTGCAGGTGGATTACTACGGCAGCATGGTGCCGGTTAACCAGGTGGCCAACATCACCCTGGTGGACGCCCGCACCATCGGCGTGCAGCCCTGGGAAAAGGGCATGGGCGCCAAGATTGAAAAGGCCATCCGCGATTCCGATCTGGGCCTCAATCCGGCCACCCAGGGCGACCTGATCCGCGTGCCGATGCCTCCCCTGACCGAAGAGCGCCGCCGCGACCTGACCAAGGTGGTCAAGGGCGAAGGCGAGAATGCCAAGGTGGCCGTGCGCAACCTGCGCCGGGATGCAAACAACAGCCTGAAGGAAGGCGTCAAGTCCAAGGAGATTTCCGAGGACGACGAGCGTCGTACCCAGGACGACATCCAGAAGCTCACCGACAAATACATTGCCGAAGTGGACAAGCTCGTCGCCCAGAAGGAAGCCGAGCTGATGGCGGTCTGACCGCCATCTTCCCCTTCCGGGAGATTTCACCGGATGTCCATTTTCAAAAGCTCCACCCGGGATATCCCCCGGGCGGCAGCGGTGCCCCGGCACATTGCCATCATCATGGATGGCAATGGCCGGTGGGCCAAAAAGCGTTTCCTCCCCCGTTTTGCCGGTCACACCAAAGGCGTCGAGTCTGTCCGGGACATGGTGCGGGCTTGCCTGGAAAAAGGGGTGGAATACCTGACCCTGTTCGCCTTCAGTTCCGAGAACTGGCGCCGTCCCCAGGATGAAGTCAGCCTGCTCATGCAGTTGTTCGTCAAGGCGCTGCAGCAGGAGGTGGAACGGCTGCACAGCAACGGTGTACGCCTGCGCATCGTGGGCGACCTGTCCCGTTTCGATCCCGCCTTGCAGCAACTCATCCGCCAGGGCGAGGAGCGCACTGCCGGCAACGAGCGCCTGACCCTGACCATTGCCGCCAACTACGGCGGTCGTTGGGACATCCTGCAGGCGGCCAACCGTCTGGCCCAGGCCTGTCCCGACAAGCTCGGACAGTGGCAGGAAGAGGACCTGGCGCCTTTCCTGGCCATGGCCTATGCCCCGGAGCCGGATCTGTTCATCCGCACCGGGGGGGAGCAGCGCATCAGCAATTTCCTGCTCTGGCAGCTGGCCTACTCGGAGTTCTATTTCACCGATACCCTCTGGCCCGAATTCGATACGGCCGCCCTGGAGGCTGCCATTGCTTCCTACCAGCAGCGGGAGCGCCGCTTCGGCCGTACCAGCGAGCAGCTCGCCACCGACACCAAGGGGAACTCCCATGCTTAAGGCCCGGGTCATCACCGCCATTTTCCTGCTGATCGGTTTCCTGGCCGCCTTGTTCCTGCTTTCGCCCCTGGGCTGGACCCTGCTGGCCACCGTTGTCGCCATGCTGGCGGCCTGGGAGTGGGGCGGCCTGATGCGTCTGGTCGGCATCCAGCGGATCGCGGTGGCCTTGCTCCTTGGTGTCCCTTGTACCACCTTGATGCTTGCCCAGCCGGAGGCGCTCGGTCTCTCCGGCAGCCTCGACAAGGGCGCCGCCCTGTCCCTGGCCTGGTGGTTCCTGCTGCCGGCCCTGGGTTTCTGGACCCTGCTGGTGCCCTTGTGGCTGGTGCGGCGCTTTCCCTTGTCGGGGACAGCGTTCGGCCTGCTGACCGGCGCCGTGGTGCTCTTGCCCACCTGGCTGGCCCTGGTCCTGCTGCGTCACCTGGGTCCTTGGGCCCTGCTCGGCATCATGGCTCTGGTCTGGATCGCTGATATTGCAGCCTACTTCACCGGCCGGGCCTTCGGCCGCCGCAAGCTGGCGCCCCAGATCAGCCCGGGAAAGACCTGGGAGGGGGCCTATGGCGCCGTAGCCGGCGTCCTGATCTACGGTCTGGCGGTCTATTTCCTTGCCGGTTCCGCGGTGATCTTGCCTGTGCTGCTCCTGATTCCCACCCTGCTGGTGCTGACCGCTGTCAGCATCATCGGCGACCTGTTCGAGTCCCTGCTCAAGCGCCAGGCCGGCATCAAGGACAGCAGCCAACTGTTGCCCGGCCATGGCGGCATTCTGGATCGCATCGACAGTCTCACTTCGACCCTGCCTTTGGTGACCCTGCTCTGGCTCGTTCTCTGATCCTTCCGTATTTTTTGCCGGACTCCCCATGCAGCCCCAGCGTCTCACCATCCTAGGTTCCACCGGTTCCATCGGCGTCAGCACTCTGGACGTCGTCCGCCGCCATCCCCAGCGCTACCGGGTGGTGGCTCTGTGTGCCCACCGGCAGGTGGACAAGCTGGCGGAACAATGCCGGGAATTCCTGCCATCTTATGCCGTGGTCGGTACCGAGGCTCTGGCCCACGATTTGAGGGGCCGGCTGGCGGGGCTCTCCATCGAGGTGCTGCACGGTCCCCAGGCCTTGTGCCAGATGGCGGAGCTGGCGGAGGTGGATGCGGTCATGGCCGCCATCGTCGGTGCGGCCGGTCTGGCCCCTACCCTGGCCGCGGTCCGTTGCGGCAAGAAAGTGCTGCTGGCCAACAAGGAAGCCCTGGTCATGGCCGGGCCGGTATTCATGGCTGCAGTGGCCCGGCATGGCGCCACGTTGCTGCCTATCGATAGTGAACATAACGCTATTTTTCAATCACTTCCGATTAATTTCTCAAGTAATTTGTCAAGAAATGGGGTGCGTCGGATTCTGCTCACCGCCTCCGGCGGGCCGTTCCGCAACGCCACGGCAGAGAG
Source organism: Azospira sp. MPR-E4 (assembly GCF_058809645.1). Lineage (NCBI taxonomy): Bacteria > Pseudomonadati > Pseudomonadota > Betaproteobacteria > Rhodocyclales > Rhodocyclaceae > Azospira > Azospira sp. MPR-E4. Next base: position 20,377 of record NZ_JBXAST010000003.1, read on the forward strand.
TCTCGAATCGGTCACGCCGGATCAGGCCTGCGCCCATCCCAACTGGGTCATGGGGCGCAAGATTTCAGTGGATTCGGCTTCCATGATGAACAAGGGCCTGGAGGTGATCGAGGCCCACTATCTGTTCAACGTGGCCGCCGACAAGATCCAGGTGGTGATCCATCCCCAGAGCGTCATCCATTCCCTGGTGGAGTATGTGGATGGCTCGGTGCTGGCTGAACTGGGCAACCCGGACATGCGCACTCCGATTGCCCATGCACTGGCCTTTCCCGAGCGCATCGAGTCCGGGGTCGGCCCTCTCGACCTGTTCCAGGTTGGCCGGCTGGATTTCCAGGAGCCCGACAACCGGCGTTTCCCCTGCCTCTCCCTGGCCTATCGGGCTCTGGCGGAGGAGGGCAGTGCCCCGGCCCTGCTCAACGCAGCCAACGAAGTGGCAGTGGAGGCATTCTTGGCCGGTACCATCGGCTTTACCGCTATTCCCCGCGTCATTGAGGCGACCCTCGATGCCATTCCCGCGGTCGCCGTGGGCAGTCTTGACGACGTGATGGGCGCGGATGCCCAGGCCCGTGCCAAGGCCAGGGAACTGTTGGCCCGGGAATCGCTGCGGTGAGCAACTTCCTTTTCTACCTGGCGGCATTCGCCGTCGTCCTCGGTATCCTGATCGTGGTGCACGAACTGGGACATTATTGGGTCGCCCGGCTTTGCGGCGTGAAGGTCCTGCGCTTTTCCATCGGTTTTGGACGGCCAATTTTTTCGCTGTTCTCCGGGGCGGACCGTACCGAATGGGCCGTCGGTGCCTTCCCGCTGGGCGGCTACGTCAAGATGCTCGACGAGCGGGAGGCTCCCGTGGCGGCCCAGGAACTGCACCGGGCCTTCAATGTGCAGCCGGTGGGCAAGCGCATGGCCATTGTGGCGGCGGGCCCCCTGGCCAACCTGTTGCTGGCGGTCCTGGTTTACTGGGGGCTTTTCTACAGCGGCACCGAAGAACTGCGCCCCATCCTGGGTGCGCCACCGGCCGCCTCCGCGGCCGCCGAGGCGGGTATTCAAAACGGCGAAGTGGTGGTCCGGGTGGATGGCCGGCCGGTGCAGACCTGGCAGGATTTCCGCTGGGAACTGCTGCAGTCCAGCGTCAATAAGTCCGCTGGTGCCGAAGGTGGAGAGCCCGATCCCGGCTATGTGAGTATCGAAGTCCAGGACGCCCGTCAGCAAATCGTATTCCGGCGCCTCAACCTGGCACCCTTGAGGGAGCAGGGTTACGAGGGGGACCCGCTGGGGCTCCTGGGGGTGAATTTTTTCCGGCCCCAGCTGGCGCCGGTGTTCGGCAAGGTGACGCCCGGCAGTCCGGCGGAGGCCGCGGGGCTCCTGAGTGGTGATCGGGTGCTGGCGGTGGATGGTGTGGCCATCGAATTCTGGTCGGATGTGGTGCAGAAAATCCGCAATACGCCGGACCAGCCTCTGCGCCTGAGCATTCTTCGCGACGATGCCCGGCTGGAAATCAGTGTCGTGCCGGAAGGCTATGGGGATCGCGGCGCCAGGATCGGGCGCATCGGCGTCGGCGTGCGCGATGCGGGTCCCAGCCGCGACGAGTTGACGGTCACGGTGCGCTACGATGTGCTGACCGCCTTGTCCAAGGCGGTCGAGGAAACCTGGGAAAAATCCTCCTTCAGCCTGGTGATGATGGGCAAGATGCTGACGGGAGAGGTGTCCTGGCGCAATCTTAGCGGTCCGGTCACCATCGCCGATTACGCGGGGCAATCGGCTCGCATGGGCATCGACTACTACCTCAAGTTTTTGGCCCTGGTCAGCATCAGTCTGGGCATCCTCAATCTGCTCCCCGTGCCGGTGCTGGATGGCGGGCATTTGATGTATCATATGATTGAGATTATCAAGCGAGGACCAGTCTCGGAGCGGTTCATGGAGATTGGTCAACAAATCGGGCTGGCGCTGCTTTTGTTGCTCATGGCGTTTGCCTTCTACAACGACATCAACCGATTGATTTCCGGCTGAATATGAACAAAAACCTGTTGGCAGGGGCTGTTGCGGCGCTTTTCGCTTCTGCTGCCCAAGCCTTCGACCCGTTTGTGGTCAAAGATATCCGTGTTGAAGGCATTCAGCGTACCGAAGCCGGTACCGTATTCAGCTACCTGCCGGTCCGAGTTGGCGACACCCTGAATGACGAGCGTGCTGCTCAGGCCATCAAGGCCCTGTTCGCCACCGGCTTTTTCAAAGACGTCCGAATTGAAATTGATGGTGATGTCTTGGTTTTGGTGCTTGAAGAGCGCCCAGCCATTTCCCAAATCGATTTTATTGGTTTGAAAGATTTTGATAAAGACCAGTTGAAAAAAGGTTTAAAGGAAATTGGTCTTGCTGAATCTCGTACCTTTGATCGATCCTTGTTGGAAAAGGCTGAGCAGGAGTTAAAGCGCCAGTACCTCTCTAGAGGCAAGTACTCCGTTGAGATAAAAACAACTGTTACTCCCTTGGAGAGAAACCGTGTTGCAATCAACTTTGCAATTGACGAGGGCGATGCTGCCAAAATTCGGCAGATAAATATAGTTGGAAATCAAGCCTTTAAGGAAAAGGAGCTGCTGGAGCTATTTCAGTTGCAAACTCCTGGATGGCTTACGTGGTACACAAAAAATGACCAATACTCCAAGCAAAAACTTTCTGCGGATATCGAGAATTTAAAGTCATTTTATCAAAATCGTGGATATCTTGAGTTTAATGTAGAGTCCACTCAGGTTTCAATTAGTCCTGATAAAAAAGATATATATATTACCGTAAGTATATCTGAGGGAGAGCGTTATACTGTGGCGTCACTCAAGCTTGCAGGTGATTTGGTTGCGCCTGAAAGCGAATTGCGTCAATTGGTCAAGGTAAAAGCTGGTGACATTTTTTCTCGAGAAAAGCTGAATGAAACTCAGAAAGCCATTTCTGACCGATTAGGGAAGGAAGGATACGCTTTTGCTAACGTTAACTCTGCTCCAGAAATCAATAAAGAAAAGAGGCAAGTAGCATTTACCATTTTCGTCGATCCTGGAAAACGAGTTTATGTTCGCCGTATCAATATAGGTGGCAACACTCGAACTCGTGACGAAGTGATTCGCCAAGAGATGCGGCAGATGGAAGGGGGGTGGTACGACTCTGAAAAGATTCAGTTGTCGAAGCAACGCGTCGATAAATTGGCATATTTTTCAGACGTTACTCTTGATACGCCTCCTGTTCCGGGGACTAGTGATCAAATTGACGTAAATATGAATGTGACTGAGAAGCCTACTGGCAGTCTGATGCTAGGGGCCGGCTTTTCCAGTTCAGATGGTGTTATTTTATCTGGTTCTATTGCTCAGAATAATCTTTTTGGCAGCGGGAAGTCAGTGTCGATCTCGGTAAACACTGCAAAGTCTCGAGAAACTTACTCTTTCTCATATACTGACCCATATTTTACTGTCGATGGCATTAGCCAGGGTTTTGATATTTACAAAAAAACCTATGACCCAACAAGCACTAGCTATGCGAAAAGTTACAAAACTTCCTCTATTGGCGGAGGCTTGCGTTGGGGTATTCCGATAGCGGAGAAAGAAAGTGTCAGTTTTGGTGTTGCCATCGACAAGACAGACATTAGTACGTTTGATGATAGCCGTCAGATTTATAAAGATTTTGTTTCTGAATTTGGAAATTCTAATACTTCTGCAACTGCTAATCTTGGTTGGGGGCAGGATGCTCGAGACAGTGCAATTTATCCCACCCAAGGATCGGTAACGCGGGTCGGTGGGGAAATAGCGCCTGCAGGTAGTTTAAAATTTTACCGCACCAATTTTCAGCACCAACGCTACATTCCTCTTACTAAGGATTTGGTCCTTATGCTAAACGGTGAGCTTGGTGTAGGTAATGGCATCGGTGGAAAAGCATTGCCGTTTTATCGCAGCTATTACGCCGGTGGTGTAACTTCAGTACGCGGATATGACGTTGCTAGCCTAGGTCCTCAGCAAAATGGCGAAGCAATTGGTGGTAACAAGCGAGTTGTGATGAATGCCGAATTGCTATTCCCGCTACCAGGAATTGGTATGGATAAAACTTTGCGTCTGGGATGGTTTGTTGACGCAGGCCAAGTTTTTGGTAGAAAGGATGATTTAGGGCGTTATTCAAAGATTAGCATGGCTGATTTACGTTACTCGACTGGTTTGTCTGTTGCTTGGACTTCACCAATGGGACCGCTTAAGTTTAGTATCGCGCAGCCGCTGAATGATAAAGAAGGTGACAAAACACAAGCCTTCCAATTTACTATGGGTACTAATTTTTAATCAGGAGAGACTGGTTTGAAATACAAAATGCTTAATGTCGGTGCCGCCGCTGTCCTGTCTGCATTTCTGGTTGTGCCTGCTTTTGCCAATGAAGCGAACAAGATCGGTTACGTGAATACCCAGCGGGTGTTCCGCGATGCCCCCGCCGCCGTCAAGGCCCAGAAGAAGCTCGATGCCGAGTTTTCCCGCCGGGACCAAGACCTCCAGGTCGTTGCCAAGAAACTGCAGACCTTGCAGGAAAGTCTGGAAAAGAACGGCGTCACCATGTCCGAGAGCGAGCGCCGCAACAAGGAGCGCGAGCTGAACGATCTGAACCGCGACTTCCAGCGCCGTCAGCGCGAGTTCCGCGAAGACCTGAACCTGCGCCAGAACGAGGAAATGGCCGCCGTGCTGGAAAAGGCCAACAAGGCCATCAAGCAGATCGCCGAGAACGAGAAGTTCGACCTGATCCTGCAGGATGTGGTCTGGGTCAGCCCCAAGCTGGACATCACCGACAAGGTGATCAAGGCCCTGTCCGACGACAAGGCCGGCAAGTAAGCCGATTTGCCAGGGGGCCGCGTGACGGGGGAGGGGATTCGTCTTGACGAAATCGTCGCCCGTCTGGGAGGCTCCCTGCTGGGTGACGGTGCCGTCCGGATTTGCGGGGTGGGCACCCTGGCCGGGGCCGGCGAGGGGCAGATCAGCTTCCTCTCCAACCCCAAGTATCGCAGCCAGCTGGCGAGCACCCGGGCGGCCGCGGTCATCGTGCCGCCGGCCATGCAGGACGGCACGGACCGGCCCCGCATCGTTGCCGCCAATTCCTACACGTATTACGCCCGGGTAGCCCAGCTGCTCTATCCGGCTCGTCAGCCAAAAACGCCGGTGCATCCGAGCGTGGTGCTGGGGCAGGATGTGCAATTGGGCGAGGGCGTGGTGATCCATGCCGGCTGCGTCATCGGCGACGGTGCCAGTATCGGCGACGGTTCGGTGCTGCATCCCAATGTCACCGTGTATGCCGGTTGCCGCATCGGCAAGCGGGCCCTGATCCATGCCGGTGCCGTGATCGGTGCCGACGGCTTCGGTTTCGCCAAGGATGGCGAGGCCTGGCTGAAGATTCCCCAGGTGGGGCGCGTCATCATCGGCGACGATGTGGAAATCGGCGCCAACACCACCATCGACCGGGGCGCTATCGAGGACACCGTGATCGGCGACGGCGTCAAGCTCGACAACCAGATCCAGGTCGGCCACAACGTGGTGATCGGCGACCACGCGGCCATGGCCGGCTGCGTCGGCATCGCCGGCAGCGCCCGCATCGGCAGGCGCTGTACCGTCGGTGGCGGTGCCATCATCCTGGGCCACCTGGAGCTGGGGGACGATGTGCATGTCTCTTCCGGCACCCTGGTGGCCAAGAGCCTGAAACAGCCCGGTCAATACACCGGAGCCTTCCCCGTGGAGCGCCACGAGGGCTGGCTGAAGAATGCGGCCCACCTGCGCCATCTGTCGAAGCTGGCGGACCGGGTCCATGAACTTGAAAAAAAACTTAGTGAGCTGGAGAAAAAATCTTGACCAATATGGATATTCACCAAATTCTCGAATACCTGCCCCACCGTTATCCCATCCTGCTGGTGGACCGGGTGCTCGAATGCGAGCCGGGCAAGAGTATCCATGCCATCAAGAATGTGACCATCAACGAGCCCTTCTTCAACGGCCACTTCCCGCACCATCCGGTCATGCCCGGCGTGCTGATCCTGGAAGCCCTGGCCCAGGCCGCTGCCATCCTGTCCTTCAAGACCATGGGTTCCAAGCCTGACGACAAGTCCGTCTATTACTTTGCCGGCATCGATGGTGCCCGCTTCAAGAAGCCGGTGAGCCCGGGCGACCAGCTCAACCTGCATGTGGAGATCATCGCCAGCAAGCGCGGCATCTGGAAGTTCAAGGCCGAAGCCCGGGTCGATGGTCAGCTGGCCACCGAAGCCGAACTGATGTGCACCGTCCGTTCCATCGAGTAAGCCCATGATCCATCAGACGGCCATCGTCCATCCCGGAGCCAGGCTCGGAGCGAACGTCTCCGTCGGCGCCTATTCCATCATCGGCGAGCATGTGCAGATCGGTGACAACACCGAGATCGGTCCCCATGTGGTGATCGAAGGCCATACCACGATCGGTCGGGACAACCGGATTTTCCAGTTCTGCTCCATCGGTGCCGAACCCCAGGACAAGAAGTACGCCGGCGAACCGACCCGTCTGGAAATCGGCGACCGCAACGTCATCCGGGAGTTCTGCACCTTCAACCTGGGCACCATCCAGGACGGCGGCGTCACCCGCCTGGGCAACGACAACTGGATCATGGCCTACGTGCACCTGGCCCACGACTGTCAGGTGGGCAACCACACCATTTTCGCCAACAATGCCCAGCTGGCCGGCCACTGCCATGTGGACGACCACGCCATCCTCGGCGGTTTCACCGTGGTGCACCAGTTCGTGCGCATTGGTGCCCATTCCATGACCGGCATGGGCACCATCCTGTTCCAGGATCTGCCGCCCTACGTCACCGCTGCCGGCAATACGGCTTCGCCCTACGGCATCAACAGCGAGGGCCTGAAGCGCCGCGGTTTCTCCTCCGAGGCGGTGATGGCCCTGAAGCGGGCCTACCGGGCCATCTACAAGTCCGGCCTGACCCTGGAAGAAGCCAAGGCCAAGCTGGAGGCCGATCTGGCCAAGCATCCCGAATACCAGCTGTTGCTCGATTTCCTCGCCGTGTCCAAGCGCGGCATCGTTCGGTGAGGCCATGGCGGGCAACGGAATCCGTATCGCCATGGTGGCGGGGGAAGCCTCGGGCGACCTCCTGGCCAGCCATCTGATCAAGGCGCTCAAGCAGCACCTGCCAGACGCCACCTTCTACGGCATCGGCGGCCCCAAGATGTCGGCCCAGGGCTTCGATGCCTGGTGGCCCCTGGAAAAGCTGGCGGTGCGCGGCTATGTGGAAGTGCTCAAGCACTACCGGGAAATCACCGGCATCCGCCGCCAGCTGAAAAAGTGCCTGCTGGAGGAAAAGCCCGATGTCTTCATCGGCGTGGACGCGCCGGATTTCAATCTGGATCTGGAGCGGGGCCTGAAAAACAAGGGCATTCCCGCCATCCACTACGTCAGCCCCTCCATCTGGGCCTGGCGCGGCAAGCGCATCCACAAGATCGCCCGTTCCGTCTCCCGCATGCTCTGCCTGTTCCCCTTCGAGCCGGCCCTGTACGAGGCCAAGGGCGTGCCGGTAGACTACGTGGGCCATCCGGTGGCCGACATGGTGCCCCTGGAGATCAACCGCCAGTCGGCCCGGGAAAAGCTGAACCTGCCCCTGGAGGCGCCGATCTTCGCCTTCCTCCCCGGCAGCCGCCAGTCCGAGCTGGAGTACATGGCGGACACCTTCATCGAGACGGCCAAGCGCATTTACGCCCGCATGCCCAAGGCCCTGTTCCTGGTGCCCCTGGCCACCCGGGAAACCCGCCTGCTGTTCGAGACCGCCATCTACCGCCATCAGGCCCTGGATGTGCCGTTCACCCTGCTCTTCGGCCATTCCCACGATGCCATGGCGGCCGCCGACACGGTGCTGGTGGCGAGTGGCACCGCCACCCTGGAAGCGGCGCTGCTCAAGCGTCCCATGGCCATCGCCTACCGCATGGCGCCTTTCTCCTGGCGGCTCATGAAGCGGATGAAGTACCAGCCCTGGGTGGGCCTGCCCAACATCCTGGCCGGCCAGTTCGTGGTGCCCGAATTCCTGCAGGACGATGCGACGCCGGACAACCTGGCCCAGGCCCTGCTCAACCTGCAGACCGACAAGCTGCTGCGTAGCCGCATCGAGGACGAATTCACCCGCATCCACCTGCAGCTGCGCCAGAACACGGCGGAGAAGGCGGCGGCGGCCATCCTTTCCGTGCTCGGGCGCCGTCCCGTGCGGGCCGACGATGTCCCTGCAGCTGTTTGACGACCTGGTCTGCGGCATCGACGAAGCCGGCCGCGGCCCCCTGGCGGGCAGCGTGGTGGCGGCGGCGGTGATCCTGGACCCGGCCCGGCCCATTGCCGGCCTCAACGACTCGAAAAAGCTGAGCGCGGCGAAGCGCGAGGCCCTGGCCCCGGAAATCCGGGAAAAGGCCCTGGCCTGGTGTGTGGCGGAAGCCTCCGTGGCCGAGATCGACCGTCTCAACATCCTCCACGCCACCATGCTGGCCATGCAGCGGGCCGTGGCCGGCCTTGCCGTGGTGCCCCTGCGGGCCCTGGTGGACGGCAACCGCTGCCCCAAGCTGGCGGTGCCGGCGGAGGCGGTGGTCAAGGGCGACGGCAAGGTGGCCTGCATTGCCGCCGCCTCCATCCTGGCCAAGACGGCCCGGGACGAGGCCATGCTCGACCTGCACCGCCAATACCCCGAATACGGCTTCGACCGCCACATGGGCTACCCCACGGCGGACCATCTGGAGCGCCTGCGGCAGCATGGGCCGAGCCCCATCCACCGGCGCTCCTTCGGCCCGGTGAAGCTGCTGCTGGCCCAGGCCGAGCTGTTCTGAACCATGCGCTTCGTCGAATCCTCCGACAATCCCGCCTACCGCCAGTTGCGGCGCCTCTGCCAGTCCGGCCGGGAGCGGCGCAAGACCGGCTTTTCCGTGCTCGACGGCATGCATCTGCTGACGGCCTACGAGGAACGCTTCCAGAAGGTGCGGGAGCTGTTCGTCAGCGAGGCGGCCCGGGACAAGCCCGAAATCGCCGCCTACCTGGCCGCCTCAGCCGGCATCAAGCAGACGGTGCTGAGCGAGCGCCTGTTCGAAGACCTGGGGCTGGTGGATACGCCCACCGGCATCGTCGGCCTCATCAATACCCCGGTGCCCGCCGCCGGCCCCGACGCCCAGGGCGATGCGGTGCTGCTGGACGGTGTGCAGGACCCGGGCAACCTGGGCTCCATCCTGCGTAGCGCCGCCGCCGCCGGTTTCCGCCAGGTGCTGTTGAGCGCGGATTGCGCCCAGGCCTGGGCACCCAAGACCCTGCGGGCGGGGCAGGGCGCCCATTTCCAGACGGTCATCCATGAGAACCAGGACCTCTGCGCCTTTCTGGCCGGCTATGGCGGCAAGGCCGCCGTTACCTGCCTGGGGGCCCAGGGCGATCTCTTCGATGCGGACCTGCGCGGCCCGGTGGCCTGGGTCTTCGGTTCCGAAGGGCAGGGCGTGCGGCCCGCCGTGCTGGCCCTGACCAATGCGCCCCTGGCCATTCCCATGCCGGGGGGCAGCGAATCCCTCAACGTGGCTGCTGCCGCCGCCATTTGCCTGTTCGAGACGGTGCGCCAGCGGCGCTGAGCCGCAGCAGCGAGAGCAGTACCTTGAAGCGGCCCGGCCTGAAATGCAGCAGGGGCGCCATTCTTCCCGGCCTATGGCTGGAGAATGGCGCCCCTGCTGCCTTGTAGGGCGACGGGTTTAGAAGCTCAGCCGTTCCAGCTTCACTTCCTGCATGATGGTGGTGGAGATTTCCTCGATGGACTTGGTGGAGGAATCGAGCCAGCGGATGTCGTGCTGGCGCATCATCTTCTCTGCCTCCTTGACCTCGTAGCGGCAGTTTTCCAGGGAGGCGTACTTGCTGTTGGGGCGCCGTTCGCTGCGGATCTGGTTGAGGCGCTCGGGCTGGATGGTGAGGCCGAACAGCTTCTCCCGGTGCTTGACCAGGCTGTCGGGCATCTTCATGCGCTCGAAGTCTTCCGGAATGAGGGGGAAGTTGGCCGCCTTGACCCCGAACTGCATGGCCAGGTAGAGGCTGGTGGGCGTCTTGCCGCAGCGGGAGACGCCGACGAGAATGACGTCGGCCTGCTCCAGCCCCTGGTTGGTGACGCCGTCGTCGTGGGACAGGGTGTAGTTGATGGCCTCGATGCGCTGCTTGTAGTCGTTGGTGTCGATGGAGCCGTGGGTGCGGCCGATGGTGTGGGTGGACTTGACGCCCAGCTCCGCCTCCAGGGGCACGATGAAGGTGTCGAAGAAGTTCAGGCAGAGGACGTTGGCCTCGCTCAGGATGCGGTTCAGGTCCCGGTCGATGAGGGTGGAGAAGACGATGGGCCGGGCGCCGTCCAGGATGGTCGCTTCCTTTAGGCGTTCCAGGCATTCCCGGGCCTTGTCCGTGGAATTGACGAAGGGAATCCGCACCATCTTCAGGCGCACACCCTCGAATTGGGTGAGCAGGCTGTGTCCCAGGGTTTCAGCGGTGATGCCCGTGCCATCGGAGATGAAGAAGATGGTGCGGGAGGGGAGATGGGACGGCGCTTGAGTCATGGATTTCCCTAATCGGCGGGTCAAGTGTTGTGGAAGGCGCTAAAATAGCGGTTTCCCGATTTTGAAACAATCTTCAGAGGACTTCATGAGCGATTATGTAATCGGTTTCGACCAGCTGCGCATGACAGATGTGGACCGTGTCGGCGGCAAGAACGCCTCTCTCGGCGAAATGATCAGCCAGCTGGCCAATACCGGTGTGCGGGTTCCCGGCGGTTTCGCCACCACGGCCCATGCCTATCGGGAGTTCCTGGCCCATGAAGGCCTGGCCGCCCGCATCGAGGCTGAACTCTCCAACCTGGACGTGGATAACGTCAATGCCCTGCTGGCTGCCGGTGCCAAGATCCGCCAGTGGATCATCGACACCCCGTTCCCGGCCCAGCTGCAGAACGAGATCAAGGCCCACTACGACGCCCTGATCGCCGATTCCACCGCCGACGCCTCCTTCGCCGTGCGCTCCTCCGCCACCGCCGAGGACCTGCCCGACGCTTCCTTCGCTGGCCAGCAGGAAACCTTCCTCAACATCCACGGCTTCGACAACATCCTTCACGCCATGAAGGAAGTGTTCGCCTCCCTCTATAACGACCGCGCCATTTCCTACCGCGTGCACAAGGGCTTCACCCACGCCGAGGTGGCCCTGTCCGCCGGCGTGCAGCGCATGGTGCGTTCCGACAAGGGCGCCGCCGGCGTGATGTTCACCCTGGATACCGAATCCGGCTTCCGCGACGCCGTCTTCGTCACCGCCTCCTATGGCCTGGGCGAAACCGTGGTGCAGGGTGCCGTGAACCCGGACGAGTTCTACGTGCACAAGCCCATGCTGGCTGCCGGCAAGAAGGCCGTGATCCGCCGCAACCTGGGTTCCAAGCTGATCAAGATGACCTTCTCCGCCGAGAAGGTGGCCGGCAAGTCCACCATCACCGAGGACGTGGCCGAAGCCGAGCGTCACCGTTTCGCCATCAACGATGCCGAAGTGGAAGAGCTGGCCCGCTACGCCATGATCATCGAAAAGCACTACCAGCGTCCCATGGACATCGAGTGGGGCAAGGATGGCGTGGACGGCAAGCTGTACATCCTGCAGGCCCGCCCCGAGACTGTGAAGTCCCAGGAAGGCCACGGCCGCGTCGAGAAGTTCAAGCTCAAGTCCTTCTCCAAGGTGCTGGCCTCCGGCCGCGCCATCGGCCAGAAGATCGGCGTCGGCCCGGTGCGCGTGGTGCACGATCCCTCCGAGATGGACCAGGTCAAGCCCGGCGACGTGCTGGTGGCCGACATGACCGATCCCAACTGGGAGCCGGTGATGAAGCGGGCTTCCGCCATCGTCACCAATCGCGGTGGCCGTACCTGCCACGCCGCCATCATCGCCCGGGAACTGGGCATCCCCGCCATCGTCGGTTGCGGTGACGCCACCGAGACCCTGGCCGAAGGCGAAGTGGTCACCGTCTCCTGCACCGAAGGCGATACCGGCCACGTTTATCGCGGGAAGCTGGACTACGAAGTGACCTCCCGCGATCTGGGCACCATGCCCGAGATCAAGACCAAGATCATGATGAACGTGGGCAACCCGGAGCTGGCCTTCGAGTTCTCCCAGTTGCCCAACGCCGGCGTCGGCCTGGCCCGGGTCGAGTTCGTCATCAACAACGTCATCGGCATCCACCCCAAGGCCATCCTGGAAATCGACCGTCTGCCCGCCTCCAAGCGGGAAGAGATCCTGCGTCGCGCCCGGGGTTACGCCAATCCGGTGGAATTCTTCGTCGAGAAGCTGGCCGAGGGTGTGTCCACCATCGCCGCCGCCTTCTGGCCCAAGCCCGTCATCGTGCGTCTCTCCGACTTCAAGTCCAACGAGTACCGCAAGCTACTGGGTGGCGATCTCTACGAGCCCGAGGAAGAGAACCCCATGCTGGGCTTCCGCGGCGCCTCCCGCTACATCGCCAGCACCTTCCGTGACTGCTTTGCGCTGGAATGCCGGGCCATGAAGAAGGTCCGCGAAGAAATGGGCCTGACCAACGTGGAACTGATGGTGCCCTTCGTGCGCACCGTCGATGAAGGCAAGGGCGTGGTCAGCCTGCTGGCCGAACATGGCCTCAAGCAGGGCGAGAACAATCTCAAGCTGATCATGATGTGCGAGATTCCCTCCAACGCCCTGCTGGCCGACCAGTTCCTGGAAGTGTTCGACGGCTTCTCCATCGGCTCCAACGACCTGACCCAGCTGACCCTGGGCCTGGATCGTGACTCCGGCCTGGTGGCTTCCCTCTTCGACGAGCGGGACCCGGCGGTCAAGACCCTGCTGGCCATGGCCATCGCCTCCGCCAACAAGAAGGGCAAGTACGTCGGCATCTGCGGCCAGGGCCCCTCCGACCATCCGGATCTGGCCGAGTGGCTGATGGACCAGGGCATCTCCTCCATCTCCCTCAACCCGGATACGGTGGTGGACACCTGGACCCGCCTGGGCGCCCACAAGGCCAGCTAAAGGCAAAGGGAGCCCGTCTCCCTGACGACTGCGGAAAAGGCGCCGAGTGTACAACTCGGCGCCTTTTTTCATGGCATGCCCAGAAGGCAGGAGGGACGCGGTTTTCCGGATTGGGTGCACGGAGATGGGCATCCATTCTGGCTTGTGGGGGAGGTGCTGGTGCGAGGCTGGAAAAGACGTGCTACCGAGGCCGGCGGCTAGGCCCGGGCCTTGAAGGTGGGCAGGGAAATCTTGAAGACGATGGCGGCCCAGCGCAGGCCGAAGATCAGCGCCGCCGCCAGCCAGGCGGCCCAGACCGGGGAAACGCCGAGGGCCTGCAGGCCGATCAGCAGCAGGCAGCCGGCCAGGGCGGCCGAGGCGTAGAGTTCGCCGGGGAGGAAGATCAGGGGCACCTGGTTGCAGAAGATGTCCCGCAGCACGCCGCCGAACACCCCGGTGATGACGCCCATGAGGCTGGCCACCAGCCAGGGTGCATGCCAGTGCAGGGCGGCCTGGGTGCCGAGGACGGCAAACAGGGCCAGGGCCAGGGCATCCGGATAGAGGAAAAGGCGAGGGGAGATGGGGCGCCGGCGGACGATGAAAAAGGTGAGAATGCCGGTGGCGAAGGCGGTGATCAGATAGGTCTGGTCCACCACCCAGAAGACATTGCGGTCCAGCAGCAGGTCCCGCACCGTGCCGCCGCCCAGGCCCGTGGCCACCGCCACCATGACCGTGCCGACCAGGTCCATGCCCTTGCGTTCGGCTTCAAAGACGCCGGTGGCGGCACCAACCGCCACGGCCACCAGGCCGACCCAGTAGAGCAGATCGGCCAGCAGCATCAGACCTTGACCCGCATCAGGCGCTGCTTTTCCCGGTCCCAGTCGCGCTGCTTCTCGGTTTCCCGCTTGTCGTGCATTTTCTTGCCCTTGGCCAGGCCCACTTCCACCTTCACCCGGCCCCGGGTGTAGTGCAGGTCCAGGGGGACGAGAGTGAAGCCGGCCCGTTCCACCTTGCCGATGAGCTTGTCGATCTGCTCCCGGTGCAAGAGCAGCTTGCGGGTGCGGGTGGCTTCGGGATGGACGTGGGTGGAGGCGGTGTAGAGGGGCGTCAAATGCATGCCCAGCAGCCAGATTTCGCCGTTCTTGATGACGACGTAGGATTCCTTGAGATTCACCCGTCCGGCACGAATGGCCTTCACTTCCCACCCTTCGAGGGCGAGACCGGCTTCGATCTTCTCCTCGACGAAGTAGTCGTGAAAGGCTTTCTTGTTGGTGGTGATGCTCATTGGGCCGGGCTTTCCGCTAAAATTGGCAATTCTACAAGGATTCGGGAAAAAAGGCCGCCCATGGCCCTGGTGGAAAAATCAGTATTGATCGAGTTTTCGGCCCAGCAGATGTTCGATCTGGTGGACCGGGTGGAGGACTATCCCCAGTTCCTGCCCTGGTGCAGCTCCACGGAACTGAAGTTCCGCGACGGGCAGAAGACGGCGGCGACCCTGCATATCAACTATCACAGCGTCAAAAGCCACTTCACCACCGAGAACGACAAGGAAATTCCCCTGTGGATGAACATCCGCCTGGTGGATGGTCCCTTCCGCCGCCTCGAGGGGCGCTGGGTATTCAAGCCCCTGGCGGAAAAGGCCTGCAAGATCGAATTCACCCTGAGCTACGAGTTTTCCAGCAAGCTCTTTGAAAAGGTGATCGGTCCCGTCTTCAATCACATTGCCAATACGTTCGTCGAAGCCTTCGTCAAACGTGCGGCCCAGATCTATGGCTGAAAAAATCAACGTCGAAGTCGTCTACGCCCAGCAGCGCAAGCAGGACCTGGTGTCCGTCAAGCTGGAGGAGGGCGCCACCGTGCGCCAGGCCATCGAGGCCTCGGGCCTGCTGGAGAAATATCCGGAAATCGACCTGGCCAAGAACAAGCTGGGCATCTTCGCCAAGCTGGCCAAGGCCGACGCGGTGCTGCGGGACAAGGACCGGGTGGAAATCTACCGCCCCCTCATCGCCGACCCGAAGGAGGTGCGCAAGCAGCGGGCCGCCGAAGGCAAGGTGATGAAGAAGGGAGCCGGGGATGAAGGCTCCGGCGAATGAAAAAGGCGGCTTCAAGCCGCCTTTTTCATTGTTGGCATACGAGCCTTATTTGCAGGCCTCGTTAACCAGCTTTTGCGCCTTGGCGGCTTCTGCGGCCCGCTGGTCGTCGTCCAAAAACTCTCGCTCTCCGGCATCGTTGCGTCGCACGATCCGTTCGCCGGACTGGTAGAGCTGCAGGTTGCGCCGGGCGTTGTCGCAGTTTTCCTTGCGTCGGGCCAGTTCGGCCTGTTCTTCCTCTGCCTTCTTGGCCTTTTCCTGGCGGCTCTGCTGCTCCTTGCGGAATTCCATTTCCTTTTCCGCCAGGGTCTTGGGTGGGGGAGACGGAGTTTCGCTGCTGGCGGGCGGTGTGTTGATCACCCGTTTCTGCTGCACCTTGCCCACGGGAGGCTTGTCGGACATGACGGTGCGGCCGTTTTCGTCCTTCCAGGTATAAATTTGTGCCAGTGCCGAAGTGGCTGCGAAAAGCAGGGATATGGCAGCGATTCGGGCAATATGGGGACGGTTGCCGGAGGATGTCGCAGGCCGGAATGGGAAGATGGGCATGCCTAGGCTCTTTTCCGAGGGTAATCCAGTCCCGTATAATACGTTTTTGAGACTCCGGATCAAAGCCATGCGTGTAATCCAGAAGGCCTTGACGTTCGACGACGTCCTGCTTGTCCCCGCCCATTCCAACATCCTGCCTCGCGACGTCAGCCTGGCCACCCGCCTGACCCGCAACATTTCCCTGAATCTGCCCCTGGTGTCCGCCGCCATGGACACCGTGACCGAAGCCCGCCTGGCCATCGCCATCGCCCAGGAAGGCGGCATCGGCATTGTGCACAAGAACCTCTCGGCCAAGGCCCAGGCCGCCGAAGTTTCCAAGGTCAAGCGCCACGAAGCCGGCATCCTCAAGGATCCCATCACCATCACCCCCAGCATGACCATCGGTGAAGTGGTGGCCCTGACCCGCCAGCACAAGATTTCCGGCCTGCCGGTCTTGGAAGGCAAGAAGGTGGTGGGCATCGTCACCAACCGGGACCTGCGGTTTGAAGGCAAGCTGGATCAGCCGGTGACCAAGATCATGACCCCCAAGGAGCGCCTGGTCACGGTCAAGGAAGGTGCCAGCATCGAAGAGGCCAAGGAACTGATCCGCGAGCATCGCATCGAGCGCGTGCTGGTGGTCAATGACGACTTCGAACTGAAGGGCCTGATCACCGTCAAGGACATCCTCAAGACCTCCGAGCACCCCCTGGCCAACAAGGACGAAGCCGGTCGCCTGCGCGTTGGCGCCGCCATCGGCGTCGGTGCCGGCACCGAGGAGCGGGCAGAACTGCTGGCCGCCGCCGGTGTGGACGTGCTGATCGTGGACACCGCCCACGGTCATTCCCAGGGTGTGCTGGACCGGGTCAAGTGGGTCAAGCAGAACTTCCCCCATGTGGAAGTGATCGGCGGCAACATCGCCACCGCCGCCGCCGCCCGTGCCCTGGTCGATCACGGCGCTGATGGCGTCAAGGTCGGCATCGGCCCCGGCTCCATCTGCACCACCCGTATCGTGGCCGGCGTCGGCGTGCCCCAGATCACCGCCATCACCAATGTGGCCGAAGCGCTCAAGGGCACCGGCGTGCCCATGATCGCCGACGGCGGCATCCGCTTCTCCGGCGATATCTCCAAGGCCATTGCCGCCGGCGCCAACTGCGTCATGCTGGGCGGCCTGTTTGCCGGTACCGAAGAGGCCCCGGGCGAAGTGGAACTGTTCCAGGGCCGCTCCTACAAGTCCTATCGGGGCATGGGCTCCCTGGGCGCCATGCAGGCCGGCTCCTCCGACCGCTACTTCCAGGACAACACCGCCAACGTGGACAAGCTGGTGCCGGAAGGCGTCGAAGGCCGGGTTCCCTACAAGGGTTCCGTGCTGGCCGTGATCCACCAGCTGATGGGCGGTCTGCGCGCCTCCATGGGCTATGTGGGCTGTGCCACCATCGACCAGATGCGGGAGACCGCCGAGTTTGTCGAGATCACCGCCGCCGGCGTCCGGGAATCCCACGTCCACGACGTGCAGATCACCAAGGAAGCGCCCAACTACCACCAGGACTGATCCTCCGGGACCAAGCAAGGGCGGCCAGTTCCAACTAGGCCGCCCTTTTTCATAGCATTGGCTTCATCGCCCCTATTGCCCACATAGCAGACCCATCATGGCCCACCAGAAAATCCTCATTCTCGACTTCGGTTCCCAGGTCACCCAGCTCATCGCCCGCCGGGTGCGGGAGGCCAAGGTTTTCTGCGAAATCCACCCCTACGACGTGTCGGAAGAGTTCATCCGCAACTACGGCGCCAAGGGCATCATCCTCTCCGGTGGCCCCAGCTCCGTGACCGAGGGCGATACCCCCCGGGCCCCCAAGGTGGTGTTCGAACTGGGCATCCCCGTGCTGGGCATCTGCTACGGCATGCAGACCATGGCCCAGCAGCTGGGCGGCACCGTGATGACCGCCGAGGCGGCCGGCAAGGCCCGGGAATTCGGCTATTCCGAAGTCCGCGCCCACGGCCACACTGCCCTGCTGAAGGACATCGCCGACTTCACCACCCCCGAAGGCCACGGCATGCTCAAGGTGTGGATGAGCCACGGCGATTCCGTCATGGAACTGCCCCCGGGCTTCAAGCTCATGGCCTCCACTCCTTCCTGTCCCATCGCCGGCATGGCCGACGAGGAGCGCAAGTTCTACGCCGTCCAGTTCCATCCGGAAGTGACCCACACCGTGAAGGGCCGGGCCATCCTGGAAAGCTTTGTGCACGGCATCTGCGGCTGCGGCACCGACTGGGTCATGGGCGACTACATCGCCGAGGCCGTCGCTGCCATCCGCGCCCAGGTGGGCAGTGAAGAAGTCATCCTGGGCCTCTCCGGCGGCGTCGATTCCAGCGTGGCCGCCGCCCTGATCCACAAGGCCATCGGCGACCAGCTCACCTGCGTCTTCGTGGACCACGGTCTGCTGCGCCTCAACGAAGGCGACATGGTGATGGACATGTTTGCCCGCAACCTGGGCGTCAAGGTCATCCGCGTCGATGCGGTGGACGACTTCATGGGCAAGCTGGCCGGCGTTTCCGATCCGGAACAGAAGCGCAAGATCATCGGCAAGGAATTCGTCGAGGTCTTCCAGGCTGAGTCCAAGAAACTCTCCGCCGCCAAGTGGCTGGCCCAGGGCACCATCTACCCGGACGTGATCGAATCCGCCGGCAAGGGCAAGAAGGGCGCCCACACCATCAAGAGCCACCACAACGTGGGCGGCCTGCCGGAAGACATGCACCTCAAGCTGCTGGAACCCCTGCGCGAGCTGTTCAAGGACGAGGTGCGGGAACTGGGCGTGGCCCTGGGGCTGCCCCGGGAGATGGTCTACCGCCATCCCTTCCCCGGTCCCGGCCTGGGCGTGCGCATCCTAGGCGAGGTGAAGCAGGAGTACGCCAAGCTGCTGCAGCGGGCCGACGCCATTTTCATCGACGAACTGCGCGCCACCCTGGCCACCGAGCGGGACGTGGCCGCCGGCGCCTGTACCGAGACCGATATCGGCAAGAGCTGGTACGACCTGACCAGCCAGGCCTTCGCCGTCTTCCTGCCGGTGAAGAGCGTGGGCGTCATGGGCGACGGCCGCACCTACGAAAACGTGGTGGCCCTGCGCGCCGTGGTCACCAGCGATTTCATGACCGCCCACTGGGCCCATCTGCCCTACGAGCTGCTGGGCAAGGTCTCCAACCGCATCATCAACGAAGTGCGCGGCCTCAACCGGGTGGTGTACGATGTCTCCGGCAAACCGCCCGCCACCATCGAGTGGGAATGAGTGTGCCGCTCTGCCGGTAGATATCAGGCAGCCTGGCCCAATAAAAAAAAACCGGACGCGAAGTCCGGTTTTTTTATTCCGAGTCCTGGGGATCAGGTCCGGATGAAGCTCGAATCCGGGTTTAGGCGCGGCATTTCGTCGTCCTGCCGATCCTTCAAGGTCTCCCGCAGGGCACTCACAACTTCGGCATGGCCGTGCTGCTGCGCCAGCATCAGGGCGGTCTGGCCGTCACCGGCCGCCTGGGTCGGATTGGCGCCGGCCTGGAGCAGTGCCTGCACCAGGGGCAGGTGGCCGTTCATGGCGGCCATCGCCAGGGGTAGACGGCCCTGTTCGTCCATCTGGTTGGGATCGATCTCCATGGCCAGGACGCGGCGGGCCAGGGACAGATTGTTCCGTTCCACCGCGCCGCACAGGGCTCGGGTGCCTTCGCTGCTTTTCACCTTGGGCTTGGGCTCCAGGCCGCTCGGCACCAGGCGGGTGACCTGATTCACCAGGGAGCCGGCCACCATGAAGCCCAGGGCGATGAGCAGGGGCATGCGCGATACGCCCAGGCCATCGGCCCACTGGTCCGGCAGGTTGGCGCCGACCACCAGCAGGGCGTAGAGCAGGAAAAAGGTGAAGCGGACGTAAAGGAAGAGGGCCAGCAGCACCATCAGGCCGAGGACGGCCACCAGGTAGTTGGTGTTGAGATGCAGGGCCTGGCTCAGGTCGTGGGGCAGGTTGGCCAGCACGGCCAGCAACAGGACCAGGCCAACGAGCATCCATTCGCGGCGACGGCGGGCTTCAAATTGATCCATGGCGATCACTTGTGTGAAATATTTCACAAAATTGTCCGGCATTATTCTTCCCCCTGCAAGTCTTGCCTGAGCCGTTGGCACCCCCAACCCCTTTCCACCTGTCATGGTTCTGTCACATGGGGCGCGAACAATGGACAATTTTCGCCACGAGGCTCCCATGAAAGACTTCGACGACGCCTGTTGCAGCAATGCCAGTCCCAATCCCCATCTTCTCGATCTGACTAGTCCCGCTCGCCGCCAGATGCTGGCCGGCGGCCTGGGAGCCGCTGCCCTGGCCGGCCTGCCCCTGCCGGCAGCAGCCGTCAGCGCGGCTTCCGGTGCCGGGCGGGCGGCCAAGGTGCCCATCGGTTTCGATCCCATCCCGGTTTCCCAGCTGGACCAGGTACGGGTGCCGGCCGGTTACCGGGCCGAACTGCTCTATGCCTGGGGCGACCCGGTGTCCGACGGCTCGGCCTATCGGGCCGATGGGGGCAACAGTGCCGCCGAGCAGGGCCTGCAGTCCGGCAGCCACCACGACGGCATGCATTTCTTCCCCTTCGTCGAGGGCAAGAAGCTCTCTTCCACCCACGGCCTGATGTGCATCAACCACGAATATACGGACGACGGTCTGCTCCACGCCGGCGGCATGGCCGACTGGTCTGCCGAGAAGGTGGCCAAGTCCCAGGCGGCCCACGGGGTTTCAGTCATCGAAGTGAAGGAGGAGGGCGGCCGCTGGCAGGTGGTACGGCCTTCCGCCTACGCCCGCCGCATCACGGCCCAGAGCGCCATCACCGTCTCCGGCCCGGCCGCCGGCAGTGCCGGCCTGAAAACCGCCCAGGACCCCCACGGCCGGCTCATCTTCGGCACCTTCAACAACTGCGCCATGGGCCATACGCCCTGGGGTACCTACCTGACCTGCGAAGAGAATTTCAACGGCTACTTCAAGACCGGCAAGAGCGCCACGCCGGACGAGAAACGCTACGGCATCAACGACAAGACCGCCGGCTATCGCTGGCACGAGTTCGACGAGCGCTTCGACGCCGCCAAGCACCCCAATGAGCCCCACCGTTTCGGCTGGGTGGTGGAAATCGATCCGTGGAACCCCATGCAGCCGCCGGTCAAGCGCACCGCCCTGGGCCGCATCAAGCACGAGGGCGCCACCGTGACCCTGGCGGCGGATGGCCGGGTGGTGGTCTACATGGGCGACGACGAGCGCTTCGAGTACATCTACAAGTATGTCTCCAGGGGCATCTACCAGCCCGGCGACCGGGCTGCCAACGCCAGCCTGCTGGACGAAGGCACCCTGTACGTGGCCAAGTTTGGCGAGGAGGGTAAGGGGCGCTGGGTGGCCCTGGAGCATGGCAAAAACGGCCTCACGGCGGAAAACGGCTTTGCCGACCAGGCCCAGGTGCTGATCCGCACCCGCCAGGCCGCCGACCAGGTGGGCGCCACCAAAATGGACCGGCCCGAGTGGATCGCCGTCCATCCCAAGAGCGGCGAGGTCTATGTTTCCCTCACCAACAACGTCAAGCGCGGTACCAGTGAAGTGCCCGGGCTCAATGCCGCCAATCCCCGGGCCGACAACGTCTTCGGCCACATCGTGCGCTGGCGCGAGGCTCCGGCCAAGGTCCGGCACGATGCCGGCAGCCTGGATTTCGAGTGGGACATTTTCCTCCTGGCCGGCGATCCCCAGCATCCGGAGGCTTCCCGCCGCGGCAACATCAAGGGCGATGCCTTCGGCAGCCCGGATGGCCTGTGGTTCGACGCCGCCGGCCGCCTGTGGATCCAGACCGACGTTTCCACCAGCGTCCTCAACCAGGGCGACTACGCCCGCCTGGGCAACAACCAGATGCTGGTGGCCGACGTGGCGACGGGCCAGGTCAAGCGCTTCCTCACCGGGCCCAAGGGCTGCGAGATCACCGGCATCACCAGCACGCCGGACGGGCGGACCCTGTTCGTCAATATCCAGCACCCGGGGGAGCCGGCCAGCGAGCGTTCCGAGCCGGCCAAGGCCACCGCCATTTCCCACTGGCCCCACAGCCAGTTCCCGGAAACGCCCGCTGGCCGGCCCCGTTCCGGCACCGTGGTGATCCGGCGCGAAGACGGCGGCGTGGTGGGGGGCTAGGGCAGCAGCTCCGGAGCCAGGGGGCGGACCAGGTAGGCCGCTCCCGGCCCGTAGGAAGAAAGATCGGGCGCTACCTGCCCGGGAACGAAGCCGTGGCGGGCCCAGTAGGGGACGGAACCCTGGACGGCAATCAGGCTGACCCACCGCAGGCGGCCATGCCGGAACTCGGCTTTCTGTGCGGCATCCAGGGCATGGGCCGTCATGCGGGCCGCCAGTCCTGCCCCCCGGGTTAGGGGGCTGACGGCCATGTCGTGCAGGTGCAGGGTGTCGGCACCGTCCGTATGGCTACCGCCCCCATCGCCCAGACAGGGCGGGCGGCCCAGGCGGGCGGGCTGGGTGAAGAGGTAGGCGGCCAGTTCGCCGTCTGCCATCTGCGCCACCCAGCACCAGTCCGGAAAGGCCGCCAGCTTGCCGCGGAAGACGGCTTCGTCCTCATGGAAGAAGGGCACGTAGGCCCGGGCCTGGAGCGCCAGCACGGCGGGCAGGTCGGCCCCTTGCATGGGGCGCAGGCGGAAGTTGCGGGAGGTCATGGTCGCAAGCCCTTATTTGGGGCGGTTGGCGGACTTGTCCCGCTGCACCGTCTTCCGGGCAGCCAGGATGTCCGCCAGGTTGCCCTCGATCCAGTCCGCCAGGGCCTGGACCCGCTCCCCGGCCTCCCGGCCCAGGCCCGTCAGGCTGTACTCCACATGGGGCGGCACCACCGGGAAGGCCTGGCGTCGCACCAGGCCGTCGGCCTCCAGCCATTGCAGGGTCTGGGCCAGCATGCGTTCGCTGACGCCGGCCACCTTGCGCCGCAGGTCGCTGAAGCGGTGGGTGCCTTCCAGCAGGGCCACCAGCACCAGCACGCCCCAGCGGCTGGTGACGTGCTGCAGCACTTCCCGGGAGGGGCAGCGGTCGGAAAAGACGTCGCCCCGGCGCATCAGTTCGGCCAGGGTCGGTGTCTCGGCTGGAGTGGTGGCGGGAACGGCGGGTGGGGAGGAGGGCATGGGTACTTACCTTTGTGTGCGTACTTATTTTTAGTTTGTATGGTTGCTATTCTCCCATTTCCCTTGGCAAAACCCAAGCCCGGGGCGGGAGGTGGCCAGTGGCCAATGCTTTCCGCCCGAAACCAGAGATGAAGGAGCAATTCCATGATCGTCGTTACCGGCGCCACCGGCCAACTGGGCCGCCTGGTCATCCAGTCCCTGCTGCAACGGCAGGTTCCCGCCAGCCGCATCGTCGCCGCCGTGCGCAACCCGGCCAAGGCCGCCGACCTGGCGGCCCAGGGCATCGTCGTGCGCCAGGCCGACTACAGCCAACCGGAAAGCCTGCGTACTGCCTTCGCCGGCGCCGAGAAGGTGCTGCTCATTTCCTCCAGCGAAGTGGGCCAGCGCCTGCCCCAGCACCGCAACGCCATCGAGGCCGCCCAGGCGACCGGCGTGGGCCTGCTGGCCTACACCAGCCTGCTGCATGCCGATACCTCGCCCCTCGGACTGGCAGAAGAGCATCGGCAGAGCGAAGCCTTGCTGCGCCAGTCCGGACTGCCCCACGTGATCCTGCGCAACGGCTGGTACACCGAGAACTACCTGGCCAGCGTCGCTCCGGCCCTGCAGCACGGCGCCTACATCGGCGCCGCCGGCGAGGGGCGCATCGCCTCGGCGGCCCGGGCCGACTATGCCGAGGCGGCCGCTGCCGTCCTCACCCAGCCCGATCAGGCCGGCAAGGTCCATGAACTGGCCGGGGACACGGCCTACACCCTGGCCGATCTGGCCGCCGCCATCACCCGCCTGAGCGGCAGGGCCGTGCCCTATGTGAACCTGAGTCAGGCCGATTTCGAGGCCGCCCTGCTCAAGGCCGGCCTGCCGGCGCCCCTGGCGGCCCTGCTGGCCGACTCCGATGCCGCTGCGGCCCGGGGCGCCCTGTTCGACGACCAGCACCAGCTGAGCCGCCTCATCGGCCGTCCCACCACACCGCTGGAGGCCCTGCTGCCGTCCGTGCTGGGCTGACGACGTCTGCGCCCGTCTCTCCCAGGCCGTCCCGGGGTTGAGGGTCGGCCGGGATTCATACGAAATCCTCGAAAATCGCTTTTAACCGACGGATTTGATTTAGAAATTTTTGGCGTCAACTACTTCAACTGGTGGCGCCAGCCAGGCCTGTGGCTCAACAGCGGCGGATCAAATAACGTACCGCACACTACGTTGAACAATTGATTTGAGTTCATTAACCCACCACAGAATTCAGGCTCAGTCGCAATAGTCATTCCCGTCATTCGCGGGAAAATCCACGACATGAACGGACTTGTTGGATCAAGGCATGCCTGGATTTCATCTTGGCCGACCAGTTGAAGCTGGTCGCCTCCTCCGCATGAGTCCGGACTTTCGGTGAAGTAATCCAGATCGATATCGAGGATAGCCGAATCATATTTCAGCCCTGAAACCGCCTCTGTTAATTGCTCCACGGAGTCATAGCAGCAGACCAGGTGCTTCCGTCCGTCGACATCCACGAAGTCCTCCGGGCATTCATCACGCTGCTTCTGCACAACGTGAATGTCACCAATCAAGTTGAGGTAAGCCGCGGCCAGGATGTGACCATCGTTTAAGACATGTAGCTTATCCCAGCAAAAGTAACCGACAGCCTTATAATCATCTGCATCAAGTGCGCTGAGCCACTCGCATTCGAGGTCACAGGGCGGAACAAGATCTTGATGCCAATCCAAAGAAATCAAGGCTGGCGGATTGGGCTGATCAGCTTGTTTGTTTCGCCATTTGAGCCAATAGAAGAAAGCGAAGCGATGGTCCTGAACGATCGCCACCTCGATGGCACGCTTCCGATCGACCGGATGAGCGATGATGTCGTAGTAGGTTCCCGGCGGTCGAATGCACTCGTTCGAATCCATGCCACCCTCTGTAGTCCGCTTTGCTTATGAGCATAGTATCGTTGAAAGCATGTGACGAGGTGCCAAACTGCTGCGCGACAACTGATCCTCCTATTACTTTTTCGGTTCAAAGAGCGATTCTTGGTTCTCTGCACTTCCCTTGCGCTGTCCGCTGCCTTTCGTTGCGGGGGGCTGGCTGATAGTGATCCTTTGCAGGATTTGTTCTTGGCTGGCTAACACAGCTTTTGCTGCAGTCAGTTCAGCCTCCAGGCGGAGTCCGGCTTGATGTGTATCCTGCAATTTCTCTGTGTAGCTTTGGTTGTCCGCTTTCAGTTGATCAAGGTGGGTAGTGCTCTGGGCCAGGCGCTCTTCCAGCTGTTGATTCTTCAGTTCGAAGACCGCCAATTGTTCCCGGGCGGTACGTAGCGGTCGAATTTCGGTTTCCAGGCGATGCAACTCGCTACGAAGATGGGCCTGCTCGCTGGAAAGACGGGCATTGTCCTCGTGGCTGCGGATGAGCTCCTGCTGTTTCGCATTCACCGTTTCCTTGGCTCCACGCAGTTCCCCCTGCAAGAACTGAATCTGCTGTTCGAACTGCCGCTGATCCTGCTCACGTTGCTCCTTCGCCGCTGTGCGGAAATGCTCCAGCGCCTCCCGGGCATGCTGATGCTTTTCTTCCAGCGATATGCGGTGCATTTCTTCCTTTGCCAGTTGCCCCTCCATATCCTCGATACGCTGCGTCATTTGCGCCCGAACGATTCTCTCTTCCTGAAGCGTGCTCAGGGTTTCGCTGTGGGTGGTCTTCTCTGCCGACAACTCCAATACCTGACGCTCAGACTGGCTGCGGAAGGAATCGACTTCATTACGTAACGCGATGATGGTGTCGTTCAGCGCTGAAATTTCCGCCTTGTGCTTATCGGTCAGCGCCGCCATGCGCTGATCGGCTTCCAAATGCAGACGTTCGGCCAGCCTGGCTGACAGGTCTTGAATGGCATCACTGACCGCAACCTGGGTACCGGTATTCCCGCCTTCCTCTTCCTCGATCTCCTTGAGGTAGCGGTGAATCGTACCTTTGGAGCCCGTGTTGCCCAGTTCGCCACGGATGGCGTCAATCGATGGATAGCGCCCCATCGCCAGCAGGTTGTTACGCGCTCTGACAACTTCTGATTTGTAGATTCCGGCTCTGGCCATGGCATCCTCGAATTTCGTACCGTATTACGTAATACGATAGTACATACTGAATTGCGATAGCACAAGGTGAGAAATTGACAAAATATAAGAAGTGATAATGGTTTGTTATTTGGTGTGATCGTGTTTTTTAGGAAACCATGACTCGGAAACCGTACGAAGCAGAGGAAACAGTTGCTATTCAGCCCCCCTCGCTCTCGAGTGGCTTAGCTCAGGCTGTGCCTGCGTGAGTATTCTCACCAAACCTACCACCCAGTGACGCAACAAGGCAGCCACCCTGCCTACTCAGTGCTTTCCAGAGATATTTGGCACCTATCCAACAAGTACTTTCCAGGCCCCAATACCACTAAGTAACATGCCCGAGATAGACAGATGATGTCTTTCATTCTAGTATCGCCCCCGTCATTGGGGAGTAGCCTCCCTCCATCTATTGGAGGGGCCCGTATCAACAGACTCGGTCTTCTGGCCGTGGTGCGGGCGGTTCCTGAACTTGGCAAGACCTTTGACCACATCGACTCGGAATGGCCGGGAGCGGTGTGGTCATTGGTATTTGTCCGGCCAGGGAGTCATTTTGGAAGCATTCCTCGTCTCAACGGGCATCGTAGCCCTGGCCGAAATCGGCGACAAAACCCAACTTCTCGCATTTCTCCTGGCAGCCAAGTTCCGGCGGCCAATCCCTATCGTCCTGGGCATTCTGGCGGCAACCCTCGCCAATCATGCGTTTGCCGGCGCGGTTGGTACCTGGATTACCACTTTGATGCCCCCCCAAGCACTTCGCTGGGTGCTGGGAGTCTCGTTTATCGCTATGGCAATCTGGACCCTCATTCCGGACAAGCTGGATGAGGAAGAAACCCAACTGGCCAAGATGAGTGTCTTTGGCACTACCCTTGTCGCTTTCTTCTTAGCCGAAATGGGCGATAAAACCCAGATCGCTACGGTCGCTTTGGCTGCCCAGTTCCAGAGTCTCGCTCTCGTTGTGGCTGGAACGACCCTTGGGATGATGATAGCGAATGTGCCTGCAGTACTCCTGGGAGACCGTGTAGCTCATCGAATCCCTGTACGCCTGGTTCATGGCATTGCAGCAGTCATTTTTGCCATCTTGGGAGTGGCTACGTTGTTGGGTGCAGGAAACGCATTTGGGATTTAGTACATAGATGGTTTAGGGCAAGGCCTGGATTCATGGTCCGGACTTTTTCGCGATGTTCGAGATGGATATGTCGCACCTATCCTTAGTTTGTAATGCTCATTCTCTAGCTCGCTGGCAGTCTGATACGCCATTCAATGGCAATGTTGGGATGCGCCTTCTGGCGCCACTAGGAGGCAAGATTTATGCGAATACTCACTTGCGACTGCTTAAGGAGGTCAATAAGTCCTCGGGGCTGAACACAAAAAACCATCATAAGTACAGGAACCGCAAGTTTGTGGAGCGAGGTGCTCCACATGTACTCCGGCTCAGTGACGGTGTTCGTGGTGCATGTCAGGAAAATGCGGGTGGCTGTGCTGCAGTGTCCTGTGGACATGGCTGTGACGATGGCGGGTACCGGCCGCCACAGGCGGGTCATGGGGATGGTCGTGATGGGGATCGTCGCCATGGTAGTGGGTGTGCTCGTGGCTGCCAGACTTGTGCACATGGGGGTGCTCATGGCGCTCGGTCAGGTGCAGCCATACCCCCAGCAGCATCAGGGCACCGGCCAGGGCGAGTTGGGGAGTGACAGGCTCCTGCAGCAGGGCGATGGCCAGCAGCGTGCCGAGAAAGGGGGCTACCGAGAAGTAGGCACCAGTACGTGCCGTCCCCAGGTGGCGTAGGGCCACCACGAACAAGATGAGGCTGGCGCCGTAGCTGGCCAGTCCCAGGAACAGGGCTCCCGTAACAATGCCAGGAGCCGGCCACGGAGCATGGAGCGCCAGGGCTAGCGCTAGGTTGGTGGCACCTGCTGCCAGCCCCTTGGTCATGGCGATAAAGGAAGCATCGGCTAGGGACACCTTGCGCGTCAGGTTGTTGTCCACCGCCCAGGCCAGGCAGGCACTCAAGACCAGCAAGGCGGCCTGGCTGCCGGCGAAGCTGGCCTCCCCTGGCCAGGACAGGACCAGGGCGCCGGCAACGATGGTCACCATACCAAGGGCAACCCGACGGTCAAAGTTCTCATGGAAGACAAACCAGGCCAGGAAGGCGGTGAATACTCCCTCGGCATTGAGCAACAGGGAAGCACCGGAGGCCGGCATCCGCGCTAGGCCGAGTAGCAGCAAGACCGGGGCCACCACGCCGCCGGCCAGGATGGCTCCGGCTAGCCAGCCCCACTCGAGTCCTGGCAGGGACACCGCCGGCACCCGCCAGAGGCGGCGAAGCAGAAGGAGACCAAGACCTGAGCCTAGGTACAGCAGGGCCGCGAGTAGCCAGGGGTTGGTATGGACCAACAGCAGCTTGGCCAATGGGGGGCTGGCACCGAAAAGGAGCGCCGCGATCAGAGCTGTGGCGATACCCCCCATGTCGACCTGCTTCATCAGGATTGCTCCCGATCAGTGGTCTTCAGATGGCAGGTGCAGGTCCCTGATGAGTAGCCTATATCCGCCATCATTAACTGCGCCCCCAAAAAAAGTTCACCCGCTACTCTAAAATAGATTTTAAAACTAAAAAACGCATTTATTAATTTCAATTTTTATAACCGAAATAGCGAGTTAAAAAATTTGACAATGCGAATCCATCGCTCTTCCCGCCAAGTAGCAAAAATCAATAACAACAAAAATATGAGCAGTGCTAGAACCCCTACGACAATCAGCAAAAAACCATCATCCTGCCGCATATGGTTGAGCATGTGACAAATACTTCGATGCAATCGATTTACTCTCTTTCGCCAGAAATAAACTCACTAAATTACTATTTCAGATTCCTAAGCAACTCAGCCATATCCTTGAACTCACCTCCGACACGATCCAAAGTGAATTGGTACATAACAGCATTTTCAGCAAAGTGTTGTCGTTCAATATCCATTTCAACAGTATTGCCATCAGCACTGCTTTGATATGGAACGCGATATTTTAAATTAAAAGTATTAACCTTACTTAAGGTGACTCCTGACATGTGGCTAGCGCTTGATTTTGCTAACGCCATTGAATCGCGATTCATTACACCAATTGACTCATTAATTTCAATATCTTGAGCCTTATACCCAGGGGTATCGGAATTAGCAATGTTTGAAGCAATTAATTGTTGCCGATAGGCTCGTATACTCAGCATATTCTCCTGAAAGTCAGATTTTCCGCCACGTGCGTTATTATTGCTTAAAAGGCGCGTAGAATCAGGAGTGTTGTTTTTCAATTTTTGTGTATCACTAGGATTATTTATTAAGTGATAATGCTCTAATATTTTTGAAAAGCTTTGTTGAGTATTGTATTTCTCATTACTCCCCTCTTTGGTAGTTGTACCTCTAAGAGGGAGTGCAATAGAATTTAAATTTGGAATATCCGCCATATGCAATTATTTCTCCTAAATGTGGAATGTTCATAACAAGCCATCTTTGTTATGCCTCATTTTTACTGTTAGGATTTCTATGCTTCCTTGGATGCCTTTTCAATCGGTTAGGGAGGCTTTTTGCATATGACTTTCTTTTGTTTCTTTTCTCTAGATGCCTCTCTATTAAAAAACGACTGACAAAAAATAAAAGCACCAACGCCACAAAAATTAAAGGGCCGTCGTGGAATAATTCAGAATGGGAATTATGAAGCATCTTATGACTAGCCTAGCCCTATTCAGAAAAATGCCAAACGCTTTTTATAGTCATGCTTTAGCACTACGTCTTTGCAGATAAAGGTTGATTAGATGGAATAGTGTCCAGCTAGCCACATGACGAACTGGACACAGATTCCACTAAAATGAGTAGTTAATTTTTCGAACTGTCAGGAACAGATGCGAAGTCAATTTCTTCGGCATCTTTTCCATGGACAAGGCGATAGAGGAGAGGCAACACAAGAAGCGTCAAAGCAGTCGACGATAGAATTCCACCAATCACTACAGTCGCAAGCGGACGCTGGACCTCTGCACCAGTTCCTGTGGCAATTGCCATTGGAACAAAGCCAAGAGAGGCAACCAGGGCTGTCATCAACACAGGACGCAAGCGGGTCAATGCGCCTTCATGAATTGCTTCATCTAGAGTTCGCCCCTCCTCTCGCAGGTTTCGAATAAAGGAAATCATCACTAGGCCGTTCAATACCGCCACACCGGACAGCGCAATGAAGCCGATTCCTGCAGAGATTGAAAGCGGGATATCCCTCAACCACAGCGCCACAACCCCGCCAGTTAGCGCGAATGGAATGCCGGTAAACACCAGTAGTCCATCCTTCACATTGCCAAACATGGCGAACAACAGTGTGAAAACCAGCAGCAATGCGACAGGGACCACAATTTTTAGGCGTTGGGAGGCCGATTCCAGTTGCTCGAAGGTTCCACCCCAAACGGTCCAATAGCCAGCCGGTATTTTTACCTCGGACAAACGGCTTTGTGCCTCGGAAACAAATGAGCCGATATCTCGCCCGCGAACGTTGGCGCTGACGACCACACGGCGCTTGCCATTCTCGCGACTAACCTGATTGGGGCCCGGTGCTAAATCTAAGCTAGCCACCTCCCCCAAGGGGATGTACGTCGTACGCCCTTCCATTCCACTTACACCGGCACTCACTCTCGGTAGGGCAATTGGAAGACGTTTCAACGACTCGAGGTCTGATCGCAGCGTGTCAGGCAAACGAACAACAATGTCGAAGCGACGATCTCCTTCAAACATCGTTCCGGCTTCTCGACCACCTATGGCAGTAGAAATCGCATCTTGGACATCACCGATGTTGAGTCCATAGCGAGCGGTCTTGTCCCGATCAATATTCACCGTCAGCATGGGCAAACCCGTGGTCTGCTCAACCTTGACTTCGGAGGCACCGGGAAGCTTTTCGAGGATGGCGGCAATTTTTCCTGCCGTATCGTTCATGACCTCCATATCGTCACCAAAGACCTTGATGGCAACGTCACTGCGGACCCCTGAGATTAATTCGTTAAAACGCAACTGGATGGGTTGAGAAAACTCATAGGTATTGCCTGGTAACTGGCCTACGCTCTTTTGAATGGCGGCCAGCAGTTCATCTCTGGTTTTTTTAGGTTCTGGCCACTGAGCTTCAGGCTTTAACATGATGTAGCCATCTGAGATATTAGGTGGCATTGGGTCAGAGGCAATTTCAGCCGTCCCGGATCGAGCAAATACACGCTCGATTTCCGGGAAGTCTGTCTTTAGCTGCTTTTCCAGTTGCTGCTGCATTGCAACTGATTGAGATAGGCTGGTTCCCGGGATGCGTAGTGCCTGGATTGCGAAGTCGCCTTCATTAAGGCTGGGAACAAATTCACTCCCCATGCGGGTTGCAAGCAGACTGGAGAGAATCACCATTACGGTGGTAAAGACCAAAACGACCGGCTTGTTTTCCATGACATAGGCCAGAGCAGGCTCATACCAACGCTTGGCCATCCGCATCAGGATGTTCTCCTTCTCCGCGACCTTCGTGCCGATGAACAATGCAACCGCTGCCGGAATGAATGTGACGGATAGGATCATGGCGCCAACCAGAGCAGTCACTACGGTGAACGCCATAGGATGGAACATCTTTCCTTCGACACCGGTGAGGGCAAATATCGGCAGATATACGATCATGATGATGAGCTGGCCAAATAACAGCGCTCGGCGTGCTTCCTGAGATGCGGCAAAGACCTCATGGAAGCGCTCCGTCCGAGTTAGCGGCCGCCCGTGACGTTCCTGTGCATGAGCTAGGCGACGAACGCAGTTTTCCACGATCACAACTGCGCCATCGATGATGATCCCGAAGTCGAGAGCCCCTAGGCTCATCAGATTGGCACTGACGTGGTAGGACACCATGCCTGAAAAGGTGAACAGCATGGAGAGCGGAATCACCATTGCTGTGATCACTGCCGCCCTAATGTTCCCCAAGAACAGGAACAGGATGGCGATAACCAGGATTGCTCCCTCCAGAAGGTTCTTCTTGACGGTATTAATCGCTTTGTCTACCAGAACAGTCCGGTCATAGACGGTTACTGCATGGACACCTTCAGGCAAGCTGCGGTTGATTTCAGCCATCTTCTGATCGACAGCTCGTGATACCGTCCGGCTGTTCTCACCAATCAGCATGAATACGGTGCCAAGTACAATTTCCCGGCCGTTATCCGTTGCAGCACCTGTACGGAGCTCTCGGCCGATACCGACTTCCGCTACATCACGAATGCGGATCGGGACTCCCTGAACATTGCCGAGAATGACGTTCCGGATATCCTCAATGGTTCGTACTTGTCCTGGTGCTCGAATCAAGTATTGCTCACCACGCTTCTCTATATAGCCAGCCCCGACGTTGCCGTTGTTGCGGTCAAGAGCTGTAACTACGTCTTGAAACGTCAGCCCATAGGAAGCCAGCTTCTCTGGGCTGGGGGCAACCTGGTATTCCTTGGCAAAACCGCCAATCGAGTTGATTTCGGTAACCCCTGGAACATTGCGCAATTGCGGCTTGATGATCCAGTCTTGGATTTCGCGCAAATCAGTCGGCGTATAAGGCGTGCCATCTGCTTTCTTTGCAGCATCTTCGGCTTCAACAGTCCAAAGATAGATTTCCCCAAGGCCAGTTGAGATGGGCCCCATGGCTGGAGCAATTCCAGCCGGCAACTTCTCCTTGGCCTCTTGAATGCGCTGATTGACCAGTTGGCGGGCAAAATAGATATCCGTCCCATCTTTAAAGATCACGGTTACTTGAGACAATCCATAACGTGACATGGAACGGGTCTGCTCCAGATGAGGCAACCCGGCCATGACGGTCTCGACCGGGTAGGTCACCCGTTGTTCCACCTCTAGCGGCGAATAGCCGGGAGCAGAAGTGTTGATCTGAACCTGGACGTTGGTGATGTCCGGTACCGCATCGATTGGGAGACGCTGATAGTTGTAGATTCCAAGTCCAGCTATCCCAAGCACGGCTAAGAGGACCAGCCACCGGTTCTCAATGGCAAGTCGAATGATGCGTTCAAACATGTTGTCTTCTCCCGGCTCAGTGGCTATGTTCGGCACTGCCCTTGCCGAGTTCAGACTTCAATACAAAGCTACCGGATCCTGCATATGGGGTCCCCGCCTTTAGGCCACTAAGCACCTCCACCAACTTGCCGTCAGAGCGTCCCAAGGTGACAGGTTGTGCAATAAAGCCATCCGCAACTCTGGTGAAGATGATGGATTTGTCTCCGATCATCTGAACTGCATCAGCCAGAACACTCACCGGAACATCCGCCTCACCTGAAACGACTTCCACATTGACAAATAGGCCTGGGCGCCACGCCATATTTGGATTGGACAGGGTCACACGCGCCTTGGCTGTACGGGTATCCTGCCCAAGTAGAGCTCCCACATAGGAGATGCTGCCTTCGGCTTTTGAGTCGAAGGCAGTGGCCTTGACTATGACCTTTTCACCAACACGAACTATGTTCAGATCCTTGGCCGGAACCACGATTTCTGCCCAGACGGAAGATAGGTCAGAGACCGTAAAAATACTGGCATCTTCCTTGACGGCCTCGCCGAGTGCGATGTGCTTCTCGACGACCATGCCATCAAAAGGAGCCCGGATTTCATAGCGATTGAGGCTCCCCGATACGCTTGAGCCGGCTCCCAGGGCAACCAGCTTCTGCTGGCTGTTCGCTACGGAAATTTCAGCTTCCCGCAGTACTTGCTGTGCTTGAAGGTAGTCTTGCTCCGCCGAAATCTTTTCCTCCCAGAGCTTCTTTTCCCGCTCATAGGTGGACTTAGCCAGAGTTAGGCGTTTCTGAGCAGCTAACAACTCGCTACGTTGCTCGGAGAGTCCCGTGCTCGCGATTACGGCTAGCACTTGTCCACGCTTGACTGGTTGCCCAAGATTGGCAGGAACGCTCTCTACAACACCGGCTAACCGCGGTACGACGTGCGCAGTCCTATCTTCATTGAAGCGAATCTCTCCCGGCAATTTCGCAGAGGTTCTAATTTTTGCAGGGGCTGCCTTCTGAATAGAAATACCGGCAGATCTAACCTGCTCTTCCGTCAGTTCGATTTTTCCTTCTTCCTGTGTATACATAAACCGGAACGGAGCATTTCCTAGCCTAGCAACAATTGCTGCCTCAAATACATGAGGTTCTGCGATCGGGCTTGTGCTTTTCAGGTAGTCCTTTTCTGACTGGAAAGTGATCTCCTGCTTTTCCCCATCTGGCCGTGTCAGAGTCACTGAAACGTTAGTGGCAGTTGGTACCAACGGCTTGTCTTGTTTGAACAGCCAAACCCGGAAATGCGGCTCTCCCCCCTCTTCAGCCAATAGCAATTCCAAACCGAATCCATCCTCGGTAAACAACTTACCCCCATGGACTCCAGTTTTTGGGCTGCCTTCATGATGTTCTGCATCGCCGTGCTCCTTGGCGTGGTCATGGCTATCGCCAGCCTTTTCACCATGGTGCTCGGCATCGGCATGCCCCTTGGATTCCTCATGGTTGTTATGCTCATGCTGTTCTCCGGCCGGCTTGGACGGACCGGATACCAGGATCCATCCACCGGTAATCAAGCCCAGGGCCACAATCACAGCAATGGTGACACCCTGCTTTTTAGGGATATTCAACGCGTTCTTTTTAAAATTGATCTTCACAACTGGCTCCTACGGACGGCTAGGTACGACGGGCGATATTGAATTGGTGGAACCAAGGACACGCTCCAGCTCTGCGGCAGTCCGGTGGGCCTCGGATAAGCTTCTCAGGTACTGAGCTCTCGCCTGGAAAAAGGTCCGTTGAGCATCCAGGACTTCCAGAAAGCTAAATTTCCCAAGCTCGAAACCCTTGCTGGCAGCCTCATAAGCACTGCGAGCACCAGGTAGGATTTCGCTTTGCAGGGTTTGCGCTTCGACGACGAGTGCCTTTAGACGCTCCTGGTTTTGCGCAATCGCGGTGCTTAAGCGGATTTCTGTAGCACTGAGGTCGTCTCGTGCCTTGTCGGCTCGTCGAAGCGCTTCGAGCAGGTTGCCCTGATTGCGATCAAATATCGGGAATGGGATTGAAACGCCAACAATAGTCTGATCACGCCCAAGATCTTCAGCTCGCTTTGAGCCCACGCTAATAGTGACATTGGGTATCTGGCGGGATCGCTCAACGTCGGCAAGTGCCGCGAAGCGATCAGCCTCATGGCGGGCTCTGACAAGTACGGGAGAATTATTCAGACGCTGCCCGATCTCTTCGGCTGGAAATACTTCCGGCAAGATGTCAGTTTTCCCTTCAGCCTGCTCAAAGCGCGGTGCTGTGCTTCCCCATGTTGCTGCTAAGCGGTTGCGCGCAGTGATCAGGTCACCTTTGGCTTGATTCATCTCAACCCGAGCGGCTGCCTCTGCAACACGGGCCTTGGTTTCTTCTACCGGAGAGATTTTCCCAGCGATAACCCGCCGTGATGCAGCCTGAGTAGCTCGCTGAGCGAGATTGAGCAAATCCTCAACTTGTCGGACTCGCTCTTGTGCGACCAAAACGTCAAAGAATGATCCAACCACGGTCGCTCTGACATCCAAGCGCTTGGCAGCTAAGTCAGCTGTCGCCACATCCCTTCCCCGTTCAGCAGAGGCAATTCGAGCTGCACGCTTGCCACCTAATTCAATCAATTGATTGATCTGAACAGTAGTGGTACGGGTTGTCTTGTTTTGGGTATCTTCAACTAAGGTTGAAATATCTGGGTTTGGCAGTATGCCGGCTTGAACCACAGTCCCTTCTACGGCACGCAATTCGTTGGCCGCGGCAGATAATTCGGGATTGAATGCCAGGGCAAGATTAATTGCAGCAGCGAGATTCAAGGTACCTGTTGGTTCCTTGAGAGGAGTTGGCGCGGCGGCACTCAATGACGGTGATTTCTCCGTCTGCGCCCAGAGATGGGTGCTAGTAAGCACCATAACTCCGAACAGGCCTCGGACCAGTAATGCGGTAATTGTGACTCTTGGGTACATCCGATTCTCCAGTGACGAAAGACACATAGGGAATCGGCGGGGCGCCATCCGGTAAGCGGCATGGCGAAAGTAGCAGCTGATGCTGCTACAGACAGGTGGGCAACAACAACCCAGCCCCGCCGATTAGGCGGGGAAGAACCAGTTGGGACGTTCAGGTTGGTCGCCGTATAGCGACACCTGGTAATGAAGGTGCTGCAGGTGTTCTGTCACAATCTCAGCTATCGGTACGACCGTGGTCGTACTTGTCATAGCCGCAAGACAACCTGCATGGCACACCGCACAATCATTGTCGGCGTTGACAAGCGATCCCTTGGCATCTTTGGCAACATCATTGGCCTGATGCTTGTGCTCATGGTGACCAAAATGCTGAGCGGTCTGATCGGTTTCATGCAGACAATAGGAAGCCGCCATCGTCCAACTGAATTGGAGCGGTAGGAACACCAGGAGAAAGATGGAGAACCAGCGGCGCATGGAAGAAATCTTAACAGAACCGGGAGTACCCCAGAAGCGAAGTATCGAAGAGAGTTTGATGGCCAGCCCGAGCGCAGAGGGCGCTATTAAAAAAGTTGATGGCCAAGATAAGATTGCCTCTTGGCCATCACTTGAGCACAGCCCTGAATCTTAAGAGCGATACAATTCGTCACGCTGCTTCCGCTCTTCCGGGCTCATCTCCAGAGAGGGTTTCGGCGTCTTGTGGTCGAATTTATCAACATCTTGCCATTTACCATCACGATAGGCATATTCGTGCTGAATAAGCACCCACCCCAGTTCACCACCCACATAGCGATATTGACCATCAGCACTGACAGGATTGCGTTTGAACTCATCCAGTTCCTTCTGGACTTGTTGAGTCGCTTGGCCACCAGCACTGTGCGACGGGTAGAACGCAGTAGAACCACCAGCACCACTGTGGATCACGGACTCCGCAGATGCCATTCCCGATGCGCCAAAGCCGGCGCAAAGAATGGTGATGGAAAGTACTTGTTTGGTTTTCATGTCAGGTCTCCTTTTACCAAATGTCGTTTCAATAGATTTTTGCCATGCCAGTCAGTTAGCTGGCATGGCTCAACTATATGAAATGACCTCTGACAGAAGCCCAACAGGAAGTTTACAAAATTGACATCATTCGATTCGTGAAGAAATGAAACTACTGGTTATCGAAGATGAGAAAAAGCTTGCCCAGTATCTGCAGAAGGGATTGAGTACCGCCGGCTTCGTCGTGGACCTTGCTCACGATGGCATTACTGGGCTTCACATGAGTCTAGAGTTCGATTACGCGGCCATCATCCTCGACTCCATGCTACCCGGCATGGATGGGCTTTCAATATTGGCCGCTTTACGCACCAAGAAACAAACACCGGTCTTGATGCTGACCGCGCTGGGTAAAGTGGAAGACCGGGTTACCGGTTTGCAGGCCGGTGCCGATGATTATCTGGTTAAGCCATTTGCCTTTTCTGAGCTGATTGCCCGAATCCAGGGGCTGCTACGCCGGTCTGCGCCGCAGCAGCCGGACGCCCAGTCGAACCGTCTGATATTGCACGATCTTGAAATGGACCTGGTTCGTCGTAAGGTTCTCAGGAACGGTCAGCGTATCGACCTGAGCGCCAAGGAGTTTCTGCTGCTTTCTCTATTTCTCAGGAAACAAGGCGAGGTGCTGTCGCGAACCGAGATTGCCGAGCAGGTTTGGGATATGAATTTTGACAGCAACACCAACGTAGTCGAAGTTTCAATCAAGCGACTTCGCGCCAAAATGGATACACCTTTCGAGACGCCGTTGCTGCACACCGTACGCGGCATGGGTTACATCCTCGAACTACGCGAATGAGACTAAAAGGATGAGCAACCCAACGCTGAGTGGTCGCCTCATACGCTGGCTCGCTTCGCTGAGTTTGGGGGTCCTGGGATGTTTGTGCCTCGGCGTTTATTTCTCGGTCAAAGCCAACCTTGAAGCACAACAGGATCTGCGTCTTGAAAAGCTAAGTACGGCGATTCATCACCTGTTTGAAGAAACACCGGCACACCGGCAACCAGGGGCGCTTGAGCACGGCCTAGAAGACCTTCTGAAAATCAATCGGGACTCCCATCTCAAGTTAATCGATCGGCAGGGTGGGGCCCGCTTCATTTCGATGCCGAGTGCATGGCCATCAAAAGCTCGTTTTTATTCGCTTGCGCTCCCCGACAAAGCCCAGAGGACAAATTTCTCTGTTGCCGAGTTGGCGCTCGATATCGCACCCGATGAGGCGATTCTGGATCGCCTCGCAGCCATCCTCTGGGGTGCTGCATTAATCGGAAGTACCGCAATCACACTAGGTGGCTACCTGATCGTTTATTTGGGACTGGCCCCCATTCGGACGCTGGCTGAGCAAACGCACAGCCTCGCGGTCCTTTCCCTCGACAAGCGGCTAGAGACAGAAGGGATTCCTGCCGAGCTACAAATCCTCGTCGATCAATTCAACGATTTGCTGAACCGATTGGAAAAAGCTTATCAACAGCTTGAAGGGTTCAATGCCGATGTGGCGCACGAATTGAGAACCCCATTGGCGAACATCATCGCCAGTAGCGAGTTGGCCTTGCGTGGCAACGACAAGGACGAGCACCTGCGCGATTGCATCGGTTCGAATCTCGAAGAAATGCACAGGCTGTCGGGCATCGTAAATGACATGCTATTCCTGTCACATGCCGACCGGGGTGCCAAAGCCCGGCGGGTTCCTGTTCCAAGCCTTGCCCAACTCTGCACCGAAGTAGCTGACTACTACGAAGCCGTACTGCTCGATTCCGACCTCAAATGGTCTATCGAAGGTGATGCATCAGGACAGTACGACACGGCACTGCTGCGGCGAGTTGTATCCAATCTTCTGAATAATGCGGCCCGGCATGCCGATCACGGAAGTTCAATCGTGATTCGTATTGCTATGGAAAATAACGGACAGGTCAAGCTCTCGGTGATCAACCGAGGTGAGCCAATTCCAGCTATGAGCCTGGCTCATATCTTTGATCGTTTTTTCCGCGTAGATGCATCGCGTAGCCAAGGCCATCAGAATCATGGACTGGGCCTCTCCATCGTTAGCGCAATTGCCCGGATGCATGATGGGAAGGCTTTTGCAGAATCCTCCCACGGCAAGACTGAAATAGGCGTACGGCTGGCCTGCTAATGGGATCCCGCTGTCGACCACCAAAGGGGCTTTAGTCTTTGGTTTGCGGCACTGAGGTTCGTAACATACGTAAACCGTTCGCAACGACCAGTAGGCTGGCTCCCATGTCGGCAAACACAGCCATCCACATGGTTGCACTTCCAAAGAGTGCCAATCCCAGAAATACAACCTTGATTCCTAACGCCAAGGAGATGTTCTGCCAGAGTACGGCATGCGTACGTCGCGACAACCGAATCGTTTCCGGAATCCGCCGCAAATCGTCATTCATGATCACCACGTCGGCAGCTTCCATGGCCGTATCCGTTCCGGCGGCCCCCATGGCAACACCGATATCGGCTCGAGCCAAGGCGGGCGCATCGTTGATACCGTCGCCGGTCATCGCAGTCGGCCCAAGGCGGACCTGCAGTTCCTCAATCGCGGCCAGCTTGTCTTCCGGAAGCAGATTTCCTCGTGCATCATCGATGCCAGCCTGGCGGGCAATACTGGCCGCAGTCGCCACGTTGTCGCCGGTGAGCATGACCGATGTGACACCAAGGCGATGCAGATCAGTGATCGCTTCCCGAGAACTCTCCTTGATGGTGTCGGCTACCGCAAAGATGGCCAGGACCCGATCCTCGGTAGCCAGCAGGGTAGCCGTTCGCCCTTGGTTTTCATGAACGGCTAGACGCGCCTCAATCTCCGGGCTGCACAACCCGCGATCCTCGATAAGACGGTGGTTGCCCAGTATCAAGGTATATCCATCCAGGCGGGCTTCTATGCCGCGCCCGGGAAGAGCTGTGAAGTCAGTAAGGCCATTTTCGGGCAGCTTTAGGCCGGCAGCGATAGCCTTTGACACAGGATGATCCGAATGACCAGCCAAGCTGGCGGCCCAGGAAAGAACCTTCATCTCCGGTTCAGAGGAGGTCAGCACCTCCTTAGCCACTAGCCGAGGCTTGCCTTCAGTGATAGTGCCTGTCTTGTCGAGAGCGATTGCACGCAGTTTGCGGGCCTCTTCCAGATAGACGCCACCTTTGATCAGGATACCGCGCTGAGCGGCTGCGGCTAGTCCGCCGACAACTGTAACCGGCGTAGCGATGACCAGCGCACAGGGACAGGCAATCACCAGGAGAACCAGCGCTTTGTAGAGCGCCTGTGTCCACGTCCAGTCGAGCAGCCAGGGACCTCCGGTGGCCACTGCTACGGCTATCACAAAGATTGTCGGCGTATAGATGGCGGCAAAGCGATCAACAAATCTCTGGGTGGGGGCCCGCGTGCCCTGAGCTGCCTCCACGGCATGGATGATGCGTGCCAATGTTGTGTTATTGGCGGCAGCCGTCACCTCAAATTCCAGCGTGCCGGTCTCGTTGATGGTGCCGGCAAAAACAGGATCGCCGGTGGACTTGTCCACCGGAATGCTCTCGCCGGTAACCGGTGCCTGATTGACTGCGCTACTGCCTCCTGTTACCCGTCCATCCAGCGGGATGCGGGCACCAGGCTTTACCCGTGCCAGCGCTCCGATGACAACCTTGTCGGCCGGAGCTTCCAGCCAGGAGCCGTCGCTCTGGCGAATCTCAGCGGTTTCCGGAGTCAAGGCGAGCAGCCCTTTGATGGCGTTGCGTGCCCGATCAACGGAACGGGCCTCGATCAATTCGGCGATGGCGTAGAGCGCCATGACCATGGCAGCCTCCGGCCATTGGCCGATCAGGAAAGCACCGGTCACAGCGACGCCCATCAGGGCGTTCATGTTCAACTGGCCCCGACGTAATGCGGCCAGTCCTTTGCGATAGGTGGAAAATCCGGAGAAAGTGATGGCAGCCGCGGCCAACGCCATACCCAGCCCCTTGAACGGCAGGGTATCGGGTGCGAAGAAATCCAACGCCTCGGCTCCGATGGCCAATGCCAAGGCGATCAGCGCCTTGCTGATCTCGCCGAGACCCGTTGGTGTTTCAGCCTTCTGTTCCATTCCGATGGGCTGCACTTCAAAACCAAGCTGGCGAATGGCCTGTAGGGCGCTTTCCAGGGGAGGCTGCTCTCCGTCGATGGTCAGGGTCCGGGCCGCCAGTTCGAAGCGTAGTGACCGAATCCCCTCGATTCCTGCTAATACCTTACGGATATCGTTTTCTTCGTTCGGGCAGTCCATGGCGGGAATCCGAAAAGCTCGCGTATTCCCCAAGGAGGTGGATATGGCGACATCCGACATATCCTGAATGGAGGTTGTGCCGGCCGCACAGTTACCTGAACATGTGCAACGTTCAGATTCATTGGATCGGTGTTTTTCAGCATGGGTGAGCATGACAATCTCCTGGTTGTTGATGCCATTAAAAACCCTTGAGTCACTTCAAGGTCAAGCGGCTACAATAGAAAGGGCCAAGGAGAAGGGCATGTTGGAGTTCCTGAAGATATTGAGTCTTTTCATCGTCACCGCGCTGGCTGAAATCGTCGGTTGCTACTTGCCCTGGTTGGTGCTGACGCAGGGGCGACAGCGTTGGCTTCTGATCCCGGCTGCCGTGTCACTGGCTTTATTTGCTTGGCTCCTTACATTGCATCCAGGCGCCGCTGGTCGCATCTACGCTGCTTATGGCGGCGTCTATGTTGCGATCGCCTTGCTGTGGCTATGGCGGGTTGATGGAATCCCCCTGACACGTTGGGACCTGCTGGGCAGTGCCATATGCCTCGGCGGCATGGCTATCATCGCGCTACAGCCGAGCAGGGCTTGATAGGCGAACTAGGGAGGCTGCAATGAAAATTGGCGAACTGGCGCGTTTGGCGAGAAGTAATGTGGACACAATCCGCTACTATGAGCGCGAAGGATTGTTGCCGGAGCCTGGGCGGAGCGAGGGGAATTACCGTATCTATGGGTCAATGCACCTGGAGCGACTGACGTTCATTCGGCATTGTCGTGGCTTGGACATGACACTTGATGAGATTCGAACACTGCTGCACTTCAAGGAATCGCCAGAAGAAAACTGTGGTGAGGTAAACCGCTTACTGGATGAGCATATCGGGCATGTCGTCCGTCGAATTGGTGAACTCCAAGTGCTGGAAAAGCAGCTTCTTGAGCTACGCAGCCGTTGTCCCGACGACCGTCGCCCCTCAACTTGCGGGATTCTTGAAGGACTGTCTCAATCAGGAATCGGCGTGGAGCCGACGGGAAATCACATTTCCGGCGTACACGGCACCGCATTAAAGTCCCCCAAGGTATAGAGGGATGAGTCAGGTCGATCTCTACCTTGGCGCGGCCGAACGGGCCAATACCCGGCGCAGCTATGCATCAGCCATCCAGCACTTCGAGATTGAGTGGGGAGGCTTGTTACCGGCAACTATCGACTCGATTGCCCGCTACCTGGCTGCGTATGCCGAATCACTGTCACTGAACACACTGAAGCACCGCCTTGCGGCGCTGTCCCGCTGGCACCAGGATCATGGCTTTCCAGACCCGACCAAGGCTCCGAAGATTCGGCAACTCTTGAAGGGCATTCGGACCCTGCATCCGGCCCAGGAAAAGCGGGCCAAGCCGCTGGAACTGGAAATCCTCCACGGTGTTACCGACTGGCTGACGACGGCCACGGCTGCAGCTGTCCGCCAAGGAGATACTGCCGGCACCCTGCGACTTAAGCGGGATCGGGCCCTGGTTCTCCTCGGGTTCTGGCGCGGCTTCCGCTCCGATGAACTGGCCAACCTTCGCATTGAATTCATCGAAATCAAACCCGGTGAGGGGCTGACCTGCTTTTTGCCCCGCAGCAAGGGGGATCGCAACCTGGAAGGCCGGAGCTACTCTTGCCCAGCCTTGTCCCGGCTGTGTCCAGTCGAGGCGGTCGAAGACTGGCTGGCCTTGTCCCAACTGACAGCAGGGCCGCTATTCCGCAAGATTGATCGCTGGGGGCACCTATCCGAGGCCGAACTGACCCCGAGCAGCATCATTCCTATACTTCGAAGGTTATTGAGCCAGGCAGGTGTGGCCGATGCCGACGCCTTCAGCAGCCACTCGCTGCGCCGTGGCTTCGCCCAGTGGGCGGGCATGAGCGGCTGGGACCTCCGGGAGCTGATGAATTACGTGGGCTGGCGTGATGTGAAGGCTGCCATGCGCTATCTGGATGGGGTCAGCACCGATCAGAAGGTGCGTTTCGAGCAGGGCTTGGATCGGGTGCTCCCAGAAAAGCAGCCTGTTTTGCCCCCGCAACTGCCAAGCCTGCCCAAGGTCGCCCTCACAACGATCGAGGTTTCCATCGATCTGTCCGCCTTCAACGGCGGTCGACGCGGTGTCGCCAATGCCTTACGGGACATGGCGAGTACCTGCCTTGCCCGATTTCAGGCGCAACCGCTGGACCAGGATGGTCGTCGATATCAAATCTCCGTCCCGACCCCATCGACAGATGTCCTGGACGATCATCTCTACGCATTGCTCGATGAACTCCATCGTATTGCCGACACCCGTGAGTGCTTTCTGGAGGTAGTCTGCCGCGATCCGGCCACTGGCAGGCACTGGGATTGATGCTACATGACCCAGCTTCACGAGACCGCATATCCCCGCTTGAAAGCTGATCCATCGGCACAGGATCTCGCCGAGATTTATACCCTGACGCCCGATGAAATCGCTTTCATCGACAAGACCGTAAAGCGGCCCGTTGCCCGCGCAGCAGTCTTCATCTACCTGAAACTGTTTCAGCGCCTTGGGTACTTTGTCCATATCAAGGATGTGCCGGCGGCGATTCGCCAGCATATTGTGGCCCAAACGGGGCACCGACCAGCAAGGTTTGACGAACTCCGACAGTTCGACCGTACGACAACGCGCACGGCATTGATCGCAGCACTTCGACGCTACCTGAATGTTCGTCCTCTGGACGACCAAGGGCGTGCCTGGTTGCGGCATATCGCTGAAACAGCAGCAGACAGCCGGCATGTTGTAGCAGACATCGTCAACGTAATGCTTGAAGAACTGGTTCATCATCGCTACGAATTACCTGGTTTCTCCACGCTTGATCGGCTAGCCATCCAGGCCCGGGAGAAAATCCACGATGTCCATTTTGCGAGTATTACCGATCAACTTGATGCCAAGGTAAAAGCCTTGATCGACAGCCTGTTCAAGGTCAAGTCGGGCGATACCAGCAGCACCTGGAATCTACTCAAGCGAGAACCGAAGAAACCGACCAATAAGGAAACCCGCTCCTACCTTCAGCATATCCGTCGGCTCCAGCTACTGGTCGACCAACTGCCAAAACCGGATATCCCCGTCCCAAAGCTCAAGCAGTATCGCTATATCGCCCGCTCGTTGGATGCGACGGAAATGGCGGAACTGAGGCCACAGAAACGCTACGCACTGGCCGTCATCTATATCCGTTCGCAATTTGCCCAGACGCTCGACGATGCTGCCGACCTATTCGTCCGTATGCTTCAGAACCTGGATAACCAGGCACGCAACAAGCTAGGCGAATACCAGCAGGAACACCAGCAGCGGACCGACCGCCTGATCGGGCAATTGAAAGAGATGTTGCTGGCCTATCGGATCGACGGTACGGATCATCAACGCGTGGAGGCCATCGGTGGCAGCCTGATAGCCAATGTCGATGACCTGGTAGCCATCTGTGATGAGCACATGGCTTATGCGGGGCGTAATCATCTGCCGTTCCTCGTCCAACCCTATAAGGTTGTTCGTGCCCAGTTGCTAAACTGCATCGAGATCGTCAATCCCCAGAGCAGCAGCGAGGATGACACCTTGATCCGGATGATGGCAGCGTTGCAGGCGCTGCGTGGCACCCGCCATGAAATCGTCCCACTGTCCTTAGTTGGGCTGA
This sequence comes from Azospira sp. MPR-E4, assembly GCF_058809645.1. Lineage (NCBI taxonomy): Bacteria > Pseudomonadati > Pseudomonadota > Betaproteobacteria > Rhodocyclales > Rhodocyclaceae > Azospira > Azospira sp. MPR-E4. The sequence goes on from NZ_JBXAST010000003.1 coordinate 65,166, forward strand.
ATGCTGAGGAAGATTTCCTATGGCTACCTACGGCTTGGCGAAAACTGGTCGTCTCTGAACGTGCCGATGGACAGATCGTTGCCCTCAACCGCCGTTACTTTGAGCTGGCGGTCCTGTATGCGATCCGTGATGAATTGAAATCGGGTGATCTGTTCATCCAGCATGGCGAGCGCTACGACGACTACCGGGAGCAGCTGGTTGACGACGATACTCTGAATTCTGAGTTGGCCCAGTACGGCGAAGTGACCGGTGTCGAAACCGACCCCAGAGCCTTTACGGAGACCTTGAAGGCGGCTTTGTTGGAGACCGCCGAAGCCGTCGATGCAGAGTTTCCGGACAACGCCTATGCCGAAATCGTCGATGGCCGGCTAATCCTGAAGAAGCCACCAGCCAGCGAACTACCGCCTGGCATCAGGACAATCGACCTGCTGATCACTGAGCATCTGGAGAACATCAGCATTGTTGACGTACTGATCGACACGGAGCGCTGGCTGCAACTGCACAAGCTATTCCGTCCCTTGATGGGAACAGAGAGTCGGATCGAGGAATTGCGTCCAAGAGTAATCAGTACCTTGTTCTGTTATGGCTGTAACCTTGGGCCCACTCAGACGGCACGTTCAATTCGAGGGATGAGCCGCAAGCAGATTGCCTGGCTCAACATCAAGTACATCACGGAAGAGGTACTGGAAAAGGCCATCGTCAAGGTTATCAACGCCTATAACAAGTTCGAATTGCCCAGCTACTGGGGTTCAGGCAAGCATGCCTCGGCCGACGGCACGAAATGGAACCTCTACGAGCAGAACCTGATTTCCGAGCACCACATCCGCTACGGCGGCTATGGCGGCATCGGCTACTACCATGTCTCCGACAAGTTCATCGCGCTGTTCAGTCACTTCATTTCCTGCGGCACCTACGAGGGTACGCACATCCTCGATGGGTTGATGACCAACACCTCGGATGTCCGGCCGGATACCATCCATGGCGACACCCAGGCCCAGAGCTACACGGTGTTTGCGCTTTCCCATCTCTTAGGCATTAAGCTGATGCCGCGCATCCGTGGCATCAAGGATCTGGTGTTTCATCGGCCCGAGAGTAACAAGAGGTTCGTCCATATCGATCGTCTTTTCAGCGACGACATCAACTGGCAGATGATCGAAACCCATTTGCCAGACATGCTGCGCGTGGCTGTCTCGATCAAGCTTGGAAAGATTTCAGCATCGGCTATCCTGCGCCGCCTCGGTACTTACAGCCGAAAGAACAAGCTGTATTTCGCCTTTAAGGAACTCGGCAAGGTAGTCCGAACCATGTTCCTGCTGAAATATGTTGGTGACGTTGAACTGCGCCGGCTCATCCACGCAGAAACCAACAAGTCGGAGCAATTCAATGGCTTTGCGAAAAAACTCTTCTTCGGTGGAGAAGGGGAGATCGCCGAAAACCTGCGCCACGAACAGCGCAAGGTCATTAAATACAACCATCTGATCGCCAACATGGTCATTTTGCACAATGTGGTGGGGATGAGTCGGGTCCTAAAGCAACTACGAGCCGAAGGTTCTCTGATCAACCAGGAAGTATTGGCTGGCCTGGCGCCATACCGGCTGGAGCACATCAATCGTTTTGGTGACTATGTGCTGGACTTCCGACGTAAGGCCGCGGTACTAGATGACGGGTTCCGGATTTTGGAGGCTGAATCAGCAAACCAAGGTCAATGACTATTGATTTCTTCAGGAAAAATCCCAATATCATGAATTGCCATGCACGTGCGTGGTTACTTTTGGGAGATGCTCATGAGCAAGACACTGACCACCAATGGTTCCGTTACGATGAAGAATCTTAATGGGACCTCGGACAAGGACTGTAAGTGCGGATCTTGGTTGGACCACTGGAAGGTCTTCACCAAGGTTTCCTCAACGCCAACATGTCATGTAGCGGGGTGCAATTCACTGGCGGAGGTAGGGGCGCACGTGATACTGCCGAAGCTTGATAATGAAGCACTTCGAAAACTCAACTACATTGCACCGATGTGCAAGTCGCACAACGGCCAGCCAGACACAGAGTTCAGATCCAAGCCCGACAGCGTTTTCGTCAGCGCAAATAAGGCGCTGACCTGCGGAACCTAAGCCTCAATTGATGAGAAGAGGGTAAGGCCAGTGAAAACTGGCCTTACCCTAAACCAAGTTATTTTCCCTTCACGAACAATAAGTTAAGTTGTTTTTTTGAGGATTTCGCACGATTCCCGGCCAACCCTCGGTTACGCCCCGGGGCGGCTTTTTTGCGCCCATCGTCTATAATTTAGATAACGTTATCAAAATTAACTGCCATGGACGACGCCAATCCGGAACAACGCCCCAGCCGGGGACGGCCCCGTAGCCGCTATGCGGAACGCAGTGAGCAGGTGAAGCAGAACATGCGCCTCTACCGGGCCCGCCAGGCGGCAGAACAGGCGGCCCTGGGGCGGGCCCTGGAAGGCTTGCTGCAAGCGGTTTCCAGCGGCGACCTGCAGAGTAGCTTCGCCGCCGGCGCCGCCGTGGCCGGCATCTGGCAGGAAAGCCTGATGCGCTCCCGCTTCCTGGGGGAGGGCAAAAACAAATCGCCGAAGCGCCGGAAAAATCCGGACGGTTCGGCGACTGGGGCGGCGTGAAGCCAGATCAGGCGGTGGGCACGGCAGGCGGGGCGTCGTCGTTGGCGGCGCCTTCGCTGCCCTCAGCCGGCTCCTGATTTTCCGGAGTGTCGTCCGGCAGGCCTTCCTGCTTGCGGCGCAGCTTTTCCTCCTTTTTCCTTTTCTTGGCCAATTCCCTCTGGCGTTTTTCAAACTGAAAATTGGTTTTGGCCAACTGGATTCCTTCGCGGGTCTACTACGTTGATGATTCGGAATGTGCCGTCCGGTCGGGCACAGCGGTGAAGAAGCGGGACTGCATCTCTTCCAGTCCCAGGCTTTGCAGCAGTTCGTTGAGGCGCTCGGCGGGCTTGCGCCGGGGCAGGTTCTTGTAGGTGGCGATGATCAGCTCGTTTTTCATGGAATGCTCCCAGCCCACCAGTTCGGTCACCCGGACCTGGTAGCCGTGGGCCTCCAACTGCAGGCAGCGCAGCACGTTGGTCAGCTGGCTGCCGAATTCCCGGGTGTGGATGGGGTGGCGCCAGATTTCCGTCAGCACCGTCTGGCCCAGGGACTTGCCCTTGTTCTTGTTCAGCACCGCCGCCACTTCCGCTTGGCAGCAGGGCACCAGGACGATGAAACGGGCCTGCTTTTCCAGGGCGAAGCGGATGGCGTCGTCCGTGGCCGTGTTGCACGCATGCAGGGCCGTGACCATGTCCACCCGGGGCGGCAGCAGGGGCGAGGTGATGGAGTCGGCCACCGACAGATTGTGGAATTCCATGCCGGGAAAGCCCAGCCGTTGGGCCAGTTCCCGGGATTTGCCCACCAGTTCGTCCCGGGTCTCGATGCCGACGATGCGGGCCAGGGGGGCGCCAGACTTGAAGAACAGGTCGTACAGAATGAAGCCCAGGTAGCTCTTGCCGGCGCCGTGGTCCACCAGGGTGAATTCCGGCTTGTCCTGCAGCAGCTCGAGCAGCAGGGGCTCGATGAACTGGTACAGGTGGTAGACCTGCTTCAGCTTGCGCCGGCTGTCCTGGTTCATCTTGCCGTCCCGGGTCAGGATGTGCAGTTCCTTGAGCAGCTCGAGGGACTGGCCGGGGCGGATTTCCGGCATGGAGGCGGCGGCAGGGGCGGGCGTGGCTTTGGCTTTTGCAGGCATGGCGAAACGGGCGGCAGCATGAGGCGAAGGGGCGATTATAGGCGCTGGGCCCGCAGGCCATGAGGTAAACTATGGGCCTGCTTCGATTCGCTGCCGCCTTTTTCCCTTATTTCGCCTCTTTGCCGTCCTTTTTCCGCCCATGACCGACGAATTTTTCATGCGTGAAGCCCTGTCCCAGGCCGTGGCCGCCGGCTGCCTGGGGGAGGTGCCGGTGGGTGCCGTCGTCGTGCGGGAGGGCGTCATCGTCGGCCGGGGTTTCAATTCGCCCATCGGCGACAGCGATCCCACGGCCCACGCCGAAGTGGCGGCCCTGCGGGATGCGGCCCGCAACCTGGGCAATTACCGGCTGCCCGGCTGCGAGCTGTTCGTCACCCTGGAACCCTGCGCCATGTGCGCCGGCGCCATTATGCATTCCCGCATCGCCCGGGTGGTCTATGGCGCCCGGGACCCCAAGACCGGCGTGCACGCCAGCGTGCTCGACCTGTTCGCGGTGGACCAGCTCAACCACCACACGGAAATCGTCGGCGGCGTCCTGGCCGACGAATGCGGCCAGCTGCTCTCCCGTTTCTTTGCCGAACGGCGCAAGGCGGCCAAGGCATGAAACTGCGTATCTCCCTCGGGCGCCAGGTCCTGGAACTGCTGGACGACCAGGGCCGGGTGCTGCGCGCCTATCCCGTCTCCACCTCGGCCAGGGGCGCGGGGGAGGAGAGCGGCAGCTTCTGTACCCCCCGGGGCCGCCATTACGTGCGGGCCAAGATCGGAGAGGGCCTGCCGGCCCATGCCGTATTTCGCGGCCGCCGCTTCACCGGTGAAATCTGCACGCCGGAACTGGCTGCCGCCACGCCGGAGCGGGACTGGATCCTCTCCCGCATTCTCTGGCTCTGTGGCCGGGAGCCAGGCTTCAACCGGCTCGGCCCGGTGGATACCATGGCCCGCTACATCTACATCCATGGCACGGCGGACGAGGCCGCCCTGGGCACGCCGGCGTCCCACGGCTGCATCCGCATGGGCAATGCGGACATCGTGGATCTTTTCGAGCGGGTCCCGGCGTTTACGGAAGTGGATATCGTCGAGGATTGAGCTTTGGGGACTGGGGCCGTGCAGATGGAAATTCCAAAAGCGGTGCCACGGCCGGCGCCATGAAAAAAGCCCCGCAGTGCGGGGCTTTTTTTACAACCGTTCAGCGAACCTGGATTACAGGGGCTGAATGTTGGTTGCCTGGGGGCCCTTTTGGCCTTGACCGGCGACGAAGTTAACCTTCTGGCCTTCGCTCAGGGACTTGAAGCCGTCAGCCTTGATTTCGGAGAAGTGGGCGAACAGATCGGGGCCGCCATTGTCCGGGGTGATGAAGCCGAAGCCCTTAGCGTCGTTGAACCACTTAACGGTACCAGTTTCCATTTTGTATTCCTTAAAAACAGCTTAAAAAATGAGCAGATGCTCGAGGCGCGCAATAATCAAGGGAGACCACATGGAACAATGGAGTACCACTATGCAGAGGGACAACGATGAACTTGAATCTGGAACTTGAAGATTTAGCCCGATCCGTTATACGCACCCCCCAGGGGGCTGTCAAACGATTCTTGGAAAAATGCCGATTTATTTGATGTCGAGGCACGTCGGCATCGGCAATCGCCATCGTGGCTGCCGATGGCCCGGTGGATGGCGCCGCGCCACCAAAGGCCTTCAGCCGGCGGCGGCGGCCCCCCTTAACAAGGCGCCCGGATCATCCTAGTCAGCCTGGAAGCGCCGCTGCACTTCGCCGCTGGGGCCGGCGGCGTTGAAACTGCGCTCCGTCAGGCAGACCTCTCCCTGCCGATCCACCGTCAGGACGGTGGAGGCCCGGGTGCCGTATGCCGGTGACTGGACGAAGATGGCGGAGAGCATCCTTTCCCATTCCAGGGAGACGCCGGTATCCGGCAGGTGCTCGTCGGGCCAGCGGGTGGGATCTGCCAGCAGATGGAACAGGGGTTCGGTCTCCGGCAGGGCCTGCAGGGCCTCGCTGAAACGGGCCTTGGCCGCCACCAGCTTGGGCCAGGGGGTTTCCAGGAGATGGTTGGAAAGGCCGTAGATGCCGGGCGGAAGTTCCTGGATGCGGCCCTGCCGGTTGGAGTAGTAACAGAGGCTGTCCCGGTCGGCGAGAAACAGGTTGAAGCTGCCGTAGGCCCCGCCGTCCAGTCCGGAGAGGAAGTCCCGGGGCGAGAGGTCGCCGGCCAGATAGTCCCGGGTCAGGTCGCCCCGGGAACGCTGGCCTTCGGGAGCCTTGGGGTCCCGGTAGTTGGTGACGGCGGCAAAGCGCCGGCGCCGGTCGATGCCGAGCCAGGTGCCGCCGGCCTGCAGGTCCCTTCCGGCCAGGATGCCGGGCTGGTCGCTCCAGAAATCGGCGGCCAGGGTGGGGCGCGCATGGAATTCATCCCGGTTGGCACAAACCGCCAGGGGGTAATCCGGATGGGTCTGCCAGGCGAGGAGGATGAGACACATGGGAAACCTATAGCCACAGAGGGCACAGAGATCTCAGAGAAAAGACAGGAAGGCCGTAGGCGCCCGTAGTACGGCTATGACGGTGAAACCGTGACAGTTTCCCCTGCTGGTCTCTGTGTCCGCTGTGGCACTAGTTTTAGTAGGGCAGGGGCAGCAGTTCCAGCACCGGGCCGTCCGGGCCGCCGGCATGCACCGGGCCGCCGCTGGCGCAGTTTTCCGGAATCACCGCCAGCAGCTCCCAGCTGCCGTCGGCTGCCGGTGCCCCATTGACCACGGTGCCGCCGTGGTTCTCGTCGGCCAGGGTGGAGAAGAGGGCGTCGCCGGCCTTTACCGGGGCGGCCACCCTGGCGCGGAAGAGGGAGCGCTTGACCTTGCCCAGGTACTGGGTGCGGGCGACGATTTCCTGGCCCGGGTAGCAGCCCTTGTGGAAGCTGACGCCGCCGATGCGTTCGAAATTGGCCATCTGGGGCACGAAGGCTTCCTGGGTGGGGCCGCTGATGTGGGGAATGCCGGCCTGGATCTGCAGCCATTGCCATACCGGCGTGCCCACGGGGCGGGCACCGGCGGCCAGGGCTGCCCACAGGCTGGGTGCGGCGGCCACGGCCACGGCGATTTCGAAGCGCTCGTTGCCTTCCAGGCGGATCACCTTGCCCGCCGGCGCCTCCTGGGCTTCCAGGGGCTGGGCCGGCACCGGCAAACCTGCCTGGGCCAGCAGGGCGGCGCTGCCCGGTCCGGCCAAGCCGATCAGGGCCACTTCGTCGCTGCGACTGGTGATCTGCACCTTGGCCCGCAGCACGAACATCTGCAGGCGCTTCTGGATGGCGGGCTGCAGTTCGGCAGCCAGCTGCACCTGGTAGGCGTCGCCTTCCTTCCACAGCAGGAAGCTGGCCAGCATGCGGCCCTTGGCGGTGCACCAGGCGGAATGCTGGGCCGCTTCGGCTTTCAGGTGGTTCACATCGCTGGTCACCTGGTTGTGCAGGAAGGACTTGGCGTCTTCGCCGCCGACGGCGATCAGGCCCAGGTGGGAAAGGGGAGCCAGCACCGGTCCGTTGAGGGCGGCCTGGCGTTCGCCGGCGGCATCGCCGAAATCGGTGACCAGATCGGCGTCGAACTTGGCGCCAGCCGTTTCCAGGGTGGTTTTCCAGAGAGCGTTCATGGGGATTTCCGTGGCAATTGGGGGAAAGTTAAGGGTTTTCGTGAGTCGCTTGTCGGAAACGGTCGGCCATCGGGGGCCGGCTCGTACAGCAGGTCCGCGTCGTCATTGGCCGGCGCGGGCGTCAATAGCTGGGGAGAATACAGGGCTTGGGCTATTATATCGCCTCCTTTTACCCCGAATTCTCGGCAACGGCCAGGCCGGTGGCGGCAGCCGTTCCCCTAGACCCGCTTTCCTATGCGCTTGTTCCGCAGACTGTTGTCCCTGCTGATCCTCGCGGCCCTGCTGAGCGGCGGCGGCCTGGCCTGGCTGGCCCTGAGCCCGGTCCGCCTCAATGCCTCGCCTCTGGACTTCCAGGTGCAGCCCGGCAGCAGTGCCCGCGCAGCCGCCCGGCAGATGGTGGAGGCGGGCATCGATCTCAATCCCTGGGCCTTCGAGGCCCTGGCCCGGGCCAGCCGCAGCGCGGCTGCCCTCAAGGCGGGCAGCTACGAGGTGGAGCAGGGCATCACCCTCTGGGCCCTGCTGCAGAAGCTGACCCGGGGCGACGTCAGCCAGAGCGAACTGGCCATCATCGAGGGCTGGAATTTCCGCCAGCTGCGGGACAAGCTCAACGCCCACCCCGACCTGCGCCATGACGGCGCCGGCTTGTCGGACCGGGAACTGCTGAAGCGCATCGGGGCCGCCGAAAGCCATCCGGAAGGACTGTTCTTTCCCGACACCTATCTCTTCAGCAAGCAGTCCAGCGACCTGGACCTGCTGGCCCGGGCCTACCGGGCCATGCAGAAGCGCCTCCAGGCCGAATGGGCGGCCCGGGTCCCGGGCCTGCCCCTGCAGCATCCCTACCAGGCCCTGATCCTTGCTTCCATCGTGGAAAAGGAAACGGGTCGGGCCGCGGACCGGCCCCACATCGCCGCAGTCTTCGTCAATCGCCTGCGCCAGGGCATGCTGCTGCAGACCGACCCCACGGTCATCTACGGCATGGGTGAGCGCTTCGACGGCAACCTGCGGCGCCAGGACCTGCTCACCGATACGCCCTACAATACCTACACCCGGGGCGGCCTGCCGCCCACGCCCATCGCCATGCCCGGCCAGGCGGCCCTGCAGGCGGCGCTCCATCCCGCTGCCAGCCCGGCCCTTTATTTCGTCGCCCGGGGCGACGGCAGCAGCCATTTTTCCTCCTCCCTGGACGAGCACAACCGGGCGGTAAACAAATACCAGCGGGGCGGACGCTGATTACAGGATGACCATGCGCGGAAAATTCATCACCTTCGAAGGTATCGACGGGGCCGGCAAGAGCACCCACATCCAGTGGCTGGCGGACCAGCTCACGGCCCGGGGCAAGACCGTGGTCACCACCCGGGAGCCCGGCGGCACGCCCCTGGGGGAAAAGCTGCGGGCCCTGCTGCTGGCCGAGCCCATGCACCTGGAAACCGAGGCCCTGCTGATGTTCGCCGCCCGCCGGGAGCACCTGGCCGAGGTCATCGAGCCGGCCCTGGCGGCCGGCACCTGGGTCATCTCGGACCGTTTCACCGATGCCACCGTGGCCTACCAGGGCGGCGGCCGGGGGCTCTCCCTGGACAAGCTGAAAGTCCTGGAGGACTGGGTCCACGGCCACCTGCAGCCGGACCTGACCCTGCTTTTCGATCTGCCCCTGGCGGTGGCCCAGGCCCGCATCGGCAAGGAGCGCATCCTCGACCGCTTCGAGCAGGAAGAGGCTGACTTCCACGAGCGGGTGCGCCAGTGCTATCTGCAACGGGCCGGCCAGTCCAACGGTCGCATCCGGGTGGTACAGGCCGACCGGACCGTGGATGAAATCAAGAAATCAATTGAAGAATTGATTTCAACTATTTGTTTATGAATATATTTCAATTACAGGAATCGGCCTGGCAACGGCTCCAGGGGCGGCGTGCCCAGCTTCCCCACGCCCTCCTGCTGATCGGCCAGCGCGGCGTCGGCAAGTTCGAACTGGCCCGGGCCTTCGCCGCCGGCCTGCTCTGCGAGGCGCCGGGCATGGACGGCCATGCCTGCGGCCAGTGTTCCGCCTGCAACTGGCTGGGGCAGGGCAACCACCCGGATTTCCGGCTGGTGCAACCGGCGGCCATGAGCGACGAAGAGGCCGAGGCCGACGAGGAAACGGGCAAGAAGAAGCCCAGCCAGCAGATCACCATCGACCAGGTGCGGGGGCTGGACGACTTCCTCCATGTCGGCACCCACCGTCAGGGGGTGCGCATCGTGCTGCTGCATCCGGCGGAGGCCATGAACCGCAACACCGCCAACGCGCTGTTGAAGAGCCTGGAAGAACCCCGGCCCGACACCCTGTTCCTGCTGGTGTCCAGCGAGGCCGACCGGCTCCTGCCGACCATCCGCAGCCGCTGCCAGACCGTGGAAGTACCCCTGCCGTCGCCCCAGGCGGCCACCGCCTGGCTGGCGGCGCAGAAGGTCAGCGACGGCGGGCGCTGGCTGGCCCTGGCCGGCGGGGCGCCGCGCCTGGCGGCGGAACTGGCCGGCAGCGGCCAGCGCGGCCTGCTCGATGCCCTGCTCGGACAGTTGCAGAAGGGACGCCAGCTGGATCCCATTGCCGCTGCCGCCCTGATCGAGAAAACCCTCAAGGCGGACAAGTCCGGCGCCCTCACCATGAAGCGGACGGTGGAATGGCTGCAGAAATGGAGTGCTGACCTGGCCTTGGTGGCAGAGGGGCTGCCGCCGCGCTACTTCCAGGCCGATGGCGCTACAATAGGGCAGCTGGCGGCTTCATCAAGCACTATTAAAATTATAAATTTCAATAGATTGCTGATTAAATTTAAAGCTCAATCTGAGCATCCGTTGAACCTGCGCCTGGTACTGGAAGAACTCTTCTTCGCCTACCGGGCCCTGTACTGAAAGACGCGAGGACCCCATGTCGGACACCAATGCCGCAAGTTCTGCCGCTCCTGCCGCCGCCGGAGCCCGCCCCAGCGTTCTCTCCCTCAACATCAATTCCAAGTCGGCCCTTTACGCCGCCTACATGCCCCACCTGAAAAACGGCGGCATCTTCATCCCCACCAACCGTCGCTACACCCTGGGTGACGAAGTTTTCATGCTGCTCTCCCTGATGGAGGACCCGACCAAGCTGCCCATCGCCGGCACCGTGGTCTGGGTGACCCCGGCCGGGGCCCAGAACAGCAAGGCCCAGGGCATCGGCATCCATTTCAACAACGACGAGAGCGGCATCGAGGCACGACGCAAGATCGAAGGCCTGCTCGGCGGCCTGCTCCAGTCCAGCCGCGCCACCCATACCATCTGAGGGCCCCTGGCGGCCCCGCGTAGAGAAACCATGCTTGTCGATTCCCACTGCCACCTGGACTTTCCCGACCTGGCCGCCCGGCTGCCGGAAATCCTGGCCAAGATGGCAGCCAACCAGGTCCAGGCCGCCGTCTGCATCGGCGTCAATCTGGAGGACTTTCCCCGGGTCCTGGCCCTGGCCGAGGCCCATCCCCAGTTGCTGGCCAGCGTCGGTGTCCATCCAGAACACACGGAAGGGGCCGAGCCCACGGTGGAGCAGCTGGTGGCCCTGGCCGCCCATCCTCGGGTCGTCGCCATCGGCGAAACCGGGCTGGATTACTACTGGCACAAGGACAAGCCGGAGTGGCAGCGGCAGCGCTTCCGCACCCACATCGCCGCCGCCAAGGCCTGCGGCAAGCCCCTGGTGATCCATACCCGGGACTCGGCCGCCGACACCATCCGCCTCATGGCGGAGGAGGGGGCCGGAGCGGTGGGCGGAGTCATGCACTGCTTCACCGAGGACTGGGAAGTGGCCAAACAGGTCCTGGACCTGGGCTTCTACATTTCCTTCTCCGGCATCGTCACCTTCAAGAACGCCAAGGTGGTCAAGGAAGTGGCCGCCAAGGTGCCCCTGGAGCGCATCCTGGTGGAGACCGACTCACCCTACCTGGCGCCCACGCCCTTCCGGGGCAAGACCAACGAACCGGCCTACGTGCGCCACGTGGCCGAGGAAATCGCCACCCTGCGCGGTCTCACCCTGCAGGAGGTGGCCGCCGCCACCACCGCCAATTTCTTCCGCTGTTTCCCTGCCGCCGGCACCGCCCTGGCCGCCTGACCCTCGAGGAACCACCATGCGCAAGCTCCTGGCAGCCCTGCTGCTCTCCCTGGCTTTCCCCCTTGCCCAGCCGGCCCTGGCCGGCATTTACGACGACACCCTCAAGGCCGTGCTGGAAAACCACACGGAGGAGGCGGTGGCCCTGCTGGAGCGGGGCATCGATCCCAATACCGCCGATGCCGAAGGCAGCACCCTGCTCATGCTGGCGGCCCGCAACGGCAATGCGGAGCTGGTGGACCAGCTGATCCTGCGCCGGGCCAAGGTCACTGCCCGCAATCGTTTCGGCGACGACGCCCTGCTGCTGGCCAGCTTCCGCGGCCATCTGCCGGTGGTGAAGCTGCTCCTGGCCGGCGGCGCCCCGGTGAACCGCAGCGAAGGCTGGCCGCCCCTGGCCTATGCGGCCTTCAACAACCAGCTGGAGGTGATGGAATACCTGCTGGCCCACGGCGCCGACATCAACGGCACCAGCGACAACGGCACCACCGCCCTCATGGTGGCGGCCCGCAATGCCCATATCGAAGCGGTGCGCCTGCTGCTCAAGCACAAGCCGGATGTGGACAAGATCAACGAGGCCGGCGGCACCGCCCTGAAGTGGGCCGTGGCCGCCAACAATACGGAAATCGCCGACCTGCTGCGCCAGGCCGGCGCCGTCCTGGAGTAAGCGGGAACGCGGGTTTCGGCCGCTCCCGATTTTTCCTGCAGTAACCTGGTTTCGGGAGGAACACTGCCATGCAACGACGTGACTTCCTGCTCGGCGCCGGCGCTTCGGCGGCCCTGGGCGCGGCTACGGCCCGGGCGGCCGACGGCCAGCCGGTGGTGCGCTGGCGCCTGGCCTCCAGCTATCCGAAGAGCCTGGATACCCTCTACGGCGCCAGCGAAGTGCTGGCCAACCGGGTGGCGGCCCTGACCGAGGGACGCTTCCAGATCCGCCCCTTCGCCGCGGGCGAAATCGTCCCCGGTCTGCAGACCCTGGATGCGGTGCAGCAGGGCACCGTGGAGTGCGGCCACACCCTGGGCTCCTTCTACGTCGGCAAGAACCGGGCATTCGCCTTCGACAGCGTCCTGCCCTTCGGCCTCACCACCCGCCAGCAGACGGCCTGGATGCATTTCGGCAACGGCCTGACCCTGCTGCGGGAGCTGTACCGGGACTACGGCGTCATCAACTTCCCCGGCGGCAACACCGGCGCCCAGATGGGGGGCTGGTTCCGCAAGGAACTGCAGGGCCTGGCCGACCTCAAGGGCCTGAAGATGCGCATTCCAGGCCTGGGCGGGGAAATCATGGCGCGCCTGGGGGCGGTGCCACAGACCATTCCCGGGGCCGATGTCTATCCGGCCCTGGAAAAGGGCGCCATCGACGCTGCCGAATGGTCCGGCCCCTACGATGACGAGAAGCTGGGCTTCTTCAAGGTGGCCCGCTACTACTACCATCCGGGCTGGTGGGAACCCAGTGCCCAGCTGAGTTTCCTGGTCAATGCCCGGGAATGGGAAAAGCTGCCCAAGGCCTACCAGCAGGCCTTCGAGGTGGCGGCGGCAGAAGCCCATCTGCTCACCACCGCCGAATACGACGCCAAGAATCCGCCGGCCCTGACGCGCCTGCTGGCCCAGGGCGTCAAGCTGCGCCGTTTTCCGGATGACGTGATGAAGGCTGCCTACAAGGCCGCCTTTGCCTTCTACGACGAGGAGGCCGAGCGCAATCCGGTGTTCCGCAAGATCTATAACGACTGGCAGCGTTTCCGCAGCCAGCAACAGGCCTGGTTCCGCATCGGCGAAACCGGCATCGAAAACTTCATGTATTCGCAGAACCTGCAGAAATAAGAGTCCCCATGGAAGAACAGACCCTGAACGACCCCGTCGCCGACCTGGCGCCCCACGCCCTGCAACGGGAAGCCGCCCGCCTGGCCCAGGAGGCCTTTGCCCTGGCTTTCCGCCAGACCCTGGAGGGCAAGGGGGAAGAGCGGCCCCAGATCATCGCCCAGATCGTCCAGCGCCTCATGGGCTGGGCCAACGACAAGCGGGAAGGGGAGGCGGGCGACCACCATGCCGGTCGCCACCTGCGCCAGGCCATGCTGCTCAGCGGCCTGGATCAGTGGGGCCTGGCCTATGCCCAGGTCTACGGTCCCAGCGCCATGACCGGCCTCTCGGCCATGGTGGCCGGCCTGCGCGCCGGCCTGGACGGGGCCGGGGAGAGCGAAGGCTACCAGGCCTTCTTCGAGCGCCTGGTGAACGAGGAAACGGCAGCCTTCAGCTTCAAGTCCGACCTGCGCCAGGCCATCCACATGGCCCTCTGGCACACCATGATCGCCACGGAAAACCGGGGTGAAGCCCTGCAACTCCTGCAGCAGCTGGGCGGCATGATGCTGGCCTTGCCCCAGGCCATGCCGCAGCACGGCTGGATGATCCTGGCCAACACCCTGGCCGACATCCAGATCCGCTGCCTGGCCCACGCCCTGGCGGCGGAAGGCCTGGGCCAGGAAATGACCCAGGAGCTATTCGGCGCCCTGGCCAAGCAGTTGCCGGGGGAACTGCGTTCCCAGGTGATGGGCAATGCGGCCCGCACGGTGCTGGAATGGCAGCAGACCAACCGGGCCCAGGGCACGGTGCATTAGGGTGGAGGCAGGGGAGGGCTGGCAGGCCTGGTTCGACGGCGCGGCAGCCCCCAATCCGGGACGCATCGGCCTGGGCGGCCTGCTGCTGTCGCCCGGCGGTGTCCGGCAGGAGCTTTCCCTGCGCCCGGGGCAGCTGGGCTGCAATAACGAGGCGGAACTGCTGGCCCTGGCCGAGGTGCTGGATCTGGCCTGGGCTGCGGGGGCGCGGCGCCTGACGGTGCGTGGTGACAGCGATTTTGCGGTACGCCACCTGCAGGGACAGGCCCATACCGCGGTGCCCCATCTGGCCGAACTGTTGCAGACCGTGCTGGCCAAGGCGGCCCGTTTCGAGGCGGTGCAGTTTCTCTGGGTGCCGCGGCACCGCAACGGCGAGGCCGATCGTCTATCCCGTCAGGCCCTGGGGCTGACGACGGAACCGGTGCAACGCCCCATCAGCAGACGCCGCCGTTAGGCCATCCTGGCCGGGGCAGGGCGGAGAAGACCGCCCCTGGCCGATCTTCAGGGCATCCAGAATTTGGTTTTTTCCGTCACCCGGATGGTGGCGTCAGCCTCGTCCTGCACCGTCAGGGTGATGGGATGGGCGCCCTTGTCCGCGCTCCCCGCATCCACCCGGATTTGCAGCGTCAAAGTGCCGGTGGACGCCGCTGCCAGGGACACCTGGGCCGGCTGGCTGAGGCGAATGCCCTCGAGGCCAGCCACCTGCACGGTATAGCGCCGAGGCTGCTCGCTGGCATTGACCAGCTGCAGCTGGTAGTTGTTTTCGATGCTGCCGTCGTCCGCCTCCCGGGCCAGGGTGCTGCGGTCCCGCAGCACGTCCACCTTGAGGGGCACCCGGGTGGCCAGGGACCAGGCCGTGGCCCCGGTCAGGAGGAAGAACACCGAGGCATAGACGATGGTGCGCGGACGCAGGGCGCGGCGGATGATCTCGCTGCGGCCGAAGTGCTGCTTGACGGCGTTTTCCGTGGAATAGCGGATCAGGCCCCGGGGGTATTCCATCTTGTCCATCACCTGGTCGCAGGCATCGATGCAGGCGGCGCAGCCGATGCATTCGTTCTGCAGGCCGTCCCGGATGTCGATGCCGGTGGGGCACACCTGGACGCAGATGCCGCAATCGACGCAATCGCCCAGGCCCTTTTCCTTGGCATCGGCGCCTTTCTTGCGGGTGCCCCGGGGATCGCCCCGCTCGGCGTCGTAGGTGATGATCAGGGTGTCCGGATCGAACATGACAAACTGGAAGCGGGCGTAGGGGCAGATGTACTTGCACATCTGCTCCCGCAGGAAGCCGGCATTGCCGTAGGTGGCAAAGCCATAGAAGGCGACCCAGAAAGCCTCGTTGAGGGTTGGCCGCAGCTGCCACAGGTCCGCCACCAGTTCCCGGATGGGGACGAAATAGCCGACGAAGGTGATGCCGGTCCAGAAGGAAAAGGCCAGCCAGGCGCCATGCTTGGCCGTCTTGATACCCACCTTGCGGGCATCCCAGGGCGCTGCGTCCAGCTTCATGCGCTTGGGCCGGTCACCCTCGATCACCTTTTCGATCCACAGGAAAATTTCCGTATAGACGGTCTGGGGACAGCTGTAGCCGCACCACAGGCGGCCGGCCAGGGTGGTGAAGAGGAACAGGGCGAGGGCGGAGAGGACCAGCAGGATGGCCAGGTAGATGGTGTCCTGGGGCCACAACACCAGGTCGAAAATGTAGAAACGGCGGGCATCAAGATCGAACTGCACCGCCGGACGGCCGTTCCAGGGCAGCCAGCAGAGGCCGAAATAGACCGCCTGGGTCAGCCACACCAGGGCCCAGCGCCAGTTGGCGAACCAGCCCGAGATGGAGCGCGGATACACCTTCGCGTCGGACTGGAACATCGGTTGAATCGGGATGACTTTGGGCGCTTTGGGAGGCTGGGACATGGGGAAAACGCATGGACATGGGCGGTTGGAGAAAAGCGTCCGTCACCAAAAAGATTGAAATTTCGTATATCTTTAATGTAACAGGCGCATCAACCTAAATCAATACAACAAATATATCTTTACGGTGTGAACAGTCATGAAGCTCAGTACCTTCTCCGATTACAGCCTGCGGGTGCTCATCTACCTGGGCCTGCACCCCGAACGCCTGGCCACCGTGGCCGAAATCACGGCCGCCTTCGGCATCTCCCGCGGGCACCTGATGAAGGTGGTGCACCAACTGGGCAAGGCCGGCTATCTGGAAACGGTACGGGGCAAAGGCGGCGGCATGCGGCTGGGCCTGGCTCCCGAGCAGATCGTCCTGGGGCGGGTGATCCGCCATACGGAAGGCGACATCAGCCTGGTGGAATGCTTCGGCAGCGACTCGGACTGCCGCATCCAGCCAGCCTGCCGCCTCAAGGCCGTGCTGGCCGAAGCCCTGGCGGGGATGTTCCTGGTCCTGGACAGCTACACCCTCGCCGATTTGCTGCAGCAACCCCAGGCTCTGGAAGCATTGATCGGCTGCGACAGTCAGGTTGCGGTCTGAGGAGATGCCGATGCCGCAGTTGGAGCTGTATCAGCAGATCGGTGGCGGCACCGGGAAAGAACGCCGATGTCACTTCATTCCGCTTAACCTATAACTCGCATAATTTGTATTATGTTAAATATGATGCGCGCTTTGAAAAGTGGGGGGCGCACTCGAGTCCCCCCATTTTCTTACTTGCTGATGGCAGAACTCAGATTGCTCATGGTGATGCGCGGTCGTGCGTTGCTGCCAATGGATTTCTGCAATCCCAGACGAGTTTTAACATTGATCAGCAACGGAGCTCGCACATTGGCGTTGATCTGGTTCTCGCCCTCTTGCTTAAACAGGAGCAGCATTACTGCCACGTCTTCAGGCTTATCTGCCTGCAACGTGCGACACTCGTCATCGCTTAGTTCCAGTTCATACTGAAAACCGATGGCACTAGGATCAATGATTTGGAATGCAACAGCAGGATTATCTAAAGATTGCAGAGTGAAACTGACTGGCTCCCCTTCGGTACTCTCATGAATTAGCTTGAATCTGGTATCCCCAGCAAAACCGGTCAGTCCTGCGGGGAAAGAAATAACGGTATTAGGGTCAACTTCAATAGTGCCGAACAGATGGGTTTTTACTTGCATGGCGAGCTCCTCTCAGAATCGTTTTGGTTGGCGGGATTGGCGATAGTCTTGGCCGATTATGCCATTGGCGCCGGGGCCCGGGTGGCCGAATTGAAGAAGCGGCAAACCTCGGCGGCCGGTACCGGCGGGCTGAACAGATAACCCTGGACTTCGCCGCACTGGTGCAGGGCCAGGTAGTCCAGCTGGGATTGGTTTTCCACCCCTTCGGCAATGACGCCCAGTTCCAGCTTGGCGGCAATGGCGATGATGGCCTGGATGATGGCGGCGTCGCCCGAATCCTTGATCATGTCGCGCACGAAGGACTGGTCGATCTTGATCTTGTCCAGGGGGAAACGCTTCAGGTAGCTGAGGCTGGAATAGCCGGTGCCGAAATCGTCCAGGGACAGGCGGATGCCCAGGGACTTCAGCTCGTGCAGCACCTCGACGGCCCGTTCGGTGTCGTCCATGAGCAGGCTTTCGGTGATTTCCAGCTCCAGCTGGGCGGCCGGCAGGCCCGTTTCGGCCAGCACCCGCTGCACCAGGGAGACCAGATTGCGCTGCCGGAACTGCACCGGGGAAAGATTCACTGCCACCGTGGTGGCCGGCTGCCCTGCCCTCTGCCAGGCCATCTGCTGCCGGCAGGCCTCGGCCAGGACCCATTCGCCGATGGGCAGGATCAGGTTGGTTTCCTCGGCGATGGGAATGAAGCGGGCCGGCGGCACCAGGCCCAGTTCGGGATGACGCCAGCGCAAGAGGGCCTCGAAACCGATGGGATCGCCGCCGCCGACCCGGTATTGGGGCTGGTAGTAGAGCATCAGTTCCTGGCGCGGCAGGGCCTTGCGCAGGCTGTTTTCCAGGGACAGGCGTTCGAATACCCTAGCGTTCATTTCCGGCGTGAAGAACTGGTAGGTATTGCGACCGGCAGCCTTGGCCGAATACATGGCGGCATCGGCGTTCTTCAGCAGGGCGCCGAGGTCGGTGCCGTCGTGGGGATACATGCTGATGCCGACTGAGGCTGACAGCACCAGTTCGTGCCCGTCCACATTGAAAGGCTGGGCCATGGTTTCCAGCAGGCGCTGGGCGATGCGCCCGATCATGGGGGCACCGCTGCATTCGGTGAGGAGGATGGCGAATTCGTCGCCGCCGGAACGGCTCAGGGTGTCCGCCGCGTCCAGGGTGTGGCGCAGGCGCTCCGCCGCCAGTTGGAGCAGCTTGTCGCCGACCTCGTGGCCGAGGGAGTCGTTGATGTTCTTGAAATGATCCAGATCCAGGAGCAGCAGGGCCATGGGCGCCTGGCTGCCGACCGAGCGGTTGATGGCATCGGCCATGCGGGAACTGAGCAGGCTGCGGTTGGGCAGGTCGGTCAGGGCGTCGTGCTCCGCCAGATGGCGGATGCGGGCTTCGGCTTCCTTGCGCTCCGTGATGTCCCGGGCGATGCCGGCCATGCCGACGACCTCGCCCTCCTCGTTGTGCACCGGCACCCGGATGTAGTCCAGGGTACGCGGCTGCCCTTCCCCATTGGTTACCAGGACTTCGAAGTGGCCCGGCTTGCCGCTGGCCAGCACGGCTTCGTCGTGATTCTGGAAGGTCCGCGCCAGGGCTTCGGGCCAGACCTGGAACACGGTCTTGCCGACGATTTCCTCAGCCGGCTTGCCGCACATGCGGGCGTAGGCCTCGTTGACGGCGTGGAAGCGGAAGGCGTTGTCCTTGATCCAGGCCAGGTCGGGAATGCTGTCCAGCAGGGCCCGGATGCGGGAGGAGCTTTCGTCGTAGGCATTGGTCATGGTGTGGGCCATGGACACCGCCCGCACGTAACTGCGCTGCCACACCAGGATCAGGCCCAGCAGGGCCAGGGCCAGCACCACGGCAGTGGCGCCGTAATAGGTGAGCTTGCGATACCACTCGGACAGCACCTCGTCCCGGGAGAGGCCGACGAAAACCACGAAGGGCAGGTTTTCCAGGCGCCGGAAGCCGAACACGCGGCGAATGCCGTCCTGATGCGAGAGGGCCTCGAAGGCCCCCTTCTCCCGGCTGCGGATGTTGTCGCTGATTTCCGTGTTGAGGATGCTCTTGCCCAGCCGGTTGGGCAGGGGCGGGGTGCGGGCGATGAGGCGCAGTTCGGCGTCGTACAGGGCCACCACGCCACCCTCCCCCACGTTCAGGGTCTGGAAGTGCTGCTGCAGGCTGTCCGCATTGACGGCGGCCTGGACCAGGCCGAGGAAGCGCCCGTCCTTGTCCCGCAGGCTGCGGCTGAGGGTGATGACCCAGTTCTGGGTGATGCGGGCGAAAATCGGCTCGGAAAAGACCAGGCCCGCCTTGGGATCGTTCTTGTTGCGCTGGAAATAGGCCCGGTCGCCGATGCTCTGGCTGGAGATCTTGCCGCTGGCGTCGTAGCGGAAGGTGCCGGTGGCATCGGCCACCCGCAGGCTCTGGGACTCGGGAATGCGGGAGAGCAGTCGGGCCAGTTCCGCATTGACGGCCTGGGGCGAAACGGGGCCCTTGGCCAGGCGCTGCTGCATGGAATACTGGACTTCCAGCAGCACCAGGTCGATCTTCTCCACAGCGCCCCGGGTGCGGCCTTCCAGGCTGTCCGCCAGGTTTTCCACATTGCGCCGGGCGAAGGCCATTTCCGTGTCGTAGGAATGGTTCAGTTCCAGACCCAGCAAGGCGCAAAAGCCCGCCAAGGCCAGCAAGGCGATGACGACATAGACGAACTGTCGCGAGGAAATGCCGTTTTGCTTGGTCAAAAAGGGTGTCTCGGCGTTGGGTTCCGGGGCATGGCAGCCGCCAAGTCCCGCCAGGCAAGGATGAATCGGGGCTGTCGCTGAAAAACCGCGCCAGCATTCATTCTCAGCCCGACAGAACGGGAAAAGTGTCATCTTACCTCAGTTGCGCCGGCACTTATATGCCATATCCCCGAGCGGGCCCCGCTGCCTTGTCTTATGCGGCGGCTTTGGTGCATAGTTCGCCCTCTTTTTCCCCTTTCCCCCGAGTCTCATGCTGCCTCCCATCGAACATCGCATCGCCGAGGAACTGGGCGCCCGCCCGCAACAGGTCATGGCCGCCGTGGCCCTGCTGGACGAAGGCGCCACCGTGCCCTTCATCGCCCGCTACCGGAAGGAAGTCACCGGCGGCCTGGACGACACCCAGCTGCGCAACCTGGAAGAGCGCCTGACCTATCTGCGGGAACTGGAAGACCGCCGCGCCGCCGTCCTCGCCAGCATCGACGAACAGGGCAAGCTGACCCCCGAGCTGAAGGCCGCCGTGGACATGGCGGACACCAAGCAGCGCCTGGAAGACCTCTACCTGCCCTACAAGCAGAAGCGCCGCACCAAGGCCCAGATCGCCCGGGAAGCAGGCCTGCAGCCCCTGGCCGACGCCCTGCTGGCCGATCCGACCCTGGTGCCGGAAAGCGAGGCGGAAAAATACTTCAACGCCGAAGCCGGCTTCGCCGACACCAAGGCCGTGCTGGACGGCGCCCGCCAGATCCTCATGGAGCAGTTCGCCGAGGACGCGGAGCTGCTGGGCAGCCTGCGCACCTACCTGGACGAACACGGCATTCTCAAATCCACCCTGATCGCCGGCCAGGAAGAAGCCGGCGCCAAGTTCCGCGACTATTTCGAATACTCGGAAGCCATCAGCGACATTCCCTCCCACCGGGCCCTGGCCCTCTTCCGCGGCCGCAACGAGGGCGCCATTTCCCTGGCCCTGGTGCTCGATTCCGAACTGGACGAGGAGAACAAGCCCCTCGGCCCCAATCCCTGCGAACTGCGCATCGCCAAGCGCTTCGGCATCAAGGACCAGGGCCGTCCCGCCGACAAGTGGCTGGCCGACACGGTGCGCTGGGCCTGGCGGGTGAAAATGGCCCTGCACCTGGAAACCGAACTGATGACCGTGTTGCGGGAAAAGGCCGAGGAAGAAGCCATCCGCGTCTTCGGCCGCAACCTGAAGGACCTCCTGCTGGCGGCCCCGGCCGGCCAGAAAGCCACCATGGGCCTGGATCCGGGCCTGCGCACCGGGGTCAAGGTGGCCGTGGTGGACCAGACCGGCAAGCTGCTGGACACCGCCACCATCTATCCCCACGAGCCCCGACGCGACTGGGAAGGCTCCCTGCACACCCTGGCCGTGCTGGCCCAGAAACACAATGTGAACCTGATCGCCATCGGCAACGGCACCGCTTCCCGGGAAACGGACAAGCTGGCCGCCGACCTGATCCGCATCGCCTCGCCCCACATGGCCCTGGCCAAGGTAGTGGTGTCCGAAGCCGGCGCCTCGGTCTATTCCGCCTCCGAATTCGCAGCCCGGGAATTCCCGGAACTGGACGTCTCCCTGCGCGGCGCCGTTTCCATCGCCCGCCGCCTGCAGGACCCTCTGGCCGAACTGGTGAAAATCGAGCCCAAGTCCATCGGTGTCGGCCAGTACCAGCATGACGTCTCCCAGACGAAGCTGGCTCGGGCCCTGGACGGGGTGGTGGAAGACTGCGTGAACGCCGTCGGCGTCGATGTGAACACCGCCTCCATTCCCCTCCTCGCCCGCATTTCCGGCCTCAACCAGACCCTGGCGGCCAACATCGTCGCCTACCGGGACCAGCACGGCCCCTTCCCCAACCGTCTGGCCCTGAAGAACGTACCCCGCCTGGGCGACAAGACCTTCGAGCAGGCCGCCGGCTTTCTGCGGGTGCCCAGCAGCGACAACCCCCTGGACGCCTCCGCCGTGCACCCGGAAGCCTATCCGGTGGTGGAGCGCATCCTGGCCGACATCAAGAAGGGCATCAAGGAAGTGATCGGCGACGCCCGCCTGGTGAAGAGCCTGCAGCCCGTCAAATACACCGACGAGAAGTTCGGCCTGCCGACGGTGCAGGACATCCTCAAGGAACTGGAAAAGCCGGGCCGGGACCCCCGCCCCGAGTTCAAGACCGCCGTCTTCAAGGACGGCGTCGAGGAAATGCGCGACCTGCAGCCCGGCATGATCCTGGAAGGCGTGGTCACCAACGTGGCCGCCTTCGGCGCCTTCGTGGACATCGGCGTGCACCAGGACGGCCTGGTGCACGTTTCTGCCCTGTCCACCAAGTTCGTCAAGGACCCCCACGAGGTGGTGAAGGCCGGCGACATCGTCAAGGTCAAGGTGCTGGAAGTGGACATGGCCCGCAAGCGCATCGCCCTCACCATGCGGCTGGACGATGCCTTCGGCAAGGGCACCGGCGGCGGCAAGCCGGCCGGCGCCCCCATGACCGCCAAGGCCCGCCAGCGGGAAGATGCCCAGCCCGCCGGCCAGAACGCCATGGCCGCCGCCTTCGCCAAGCTGAAGCGGTAAAATGGCGTTTTGAATTAGGAAGTTGCCATGCTCAAGGTATACGGCATCAAGAACTGCGACACCATGAAGAAGGCCTTCGTCTGGCTGGAAGCCAACGGTGTCGCCTACGAATTCATCGACTACAAGAAGGCCGGCGTGGCGGCGGGCAAGCTGCCCGAGTGGTGCAGCAAGGCCGGCTGGCAGGTCCTGCTCAACACCCGGGGCCTGATGTGGAAAAAGCTCAGCGAGGCCCAGCGGGCCGACGTGGATGAGGCCAAGGCCATCGCCCTCATGGGTGAGTATCCGAGCCTGATCAAGCGCCCCCTCATCGAACACGGCGACCAGGTCAGCGTGGGTTTCGATGCGGAACGCTTCGCCCAAACCTTCAAGTCATAAGGCCTCCCCGTCCCATGCAAGATTCCGTACAACGCCTGCTTTTCGAAGACCTGGACATCCGCGGCGCCATCGTCCGCCTCGGTCCCTCCTGGCAGGCCATGCAGGCCGGCCGCGGCTATCCGGAGGCGGTGGCCCGCCTGCTGGGCGAGATGACCGCCGTCACCACCATCATTGCGGCCCAGCTGAAGCAGCCGGGCCGGCTGACCTTCCAGTTGCGGGGCGACGGCCCCCTTTCCCTGCTGGTGATCGACTGCAACGAAAACCTGGAATTCCGTGGCATGGCCCGGGCCGACGGCCTGGCAGCCGGCGACCTGCCCCTGGAGCGCCTGTGGGGCCATGGCCAGCTGATGCTGACCCTGGACCTGCCCCAGGCCAAGGACCCGTACCAGAGCTTCGTGCCCCTGGAAGGCAATACCATCGCCGAGGTCTTCGAGCATTACCTGCAGCAGTCCGAACAGCAGCCCTCCCGCCTCTATCTGGCGGCTTCCGAGCAGGGCGTCACCGGCCTCTTCCTGCAAACCCTGCCGGGCGCCCACGACAAGGACGCTGACGGCTGGAACCGCCTGCAGCAGCTGGCCGCCACCCTGCGCCCGGAAGAACTGCTGGGTCTGGAAACGGAAGTGCTGCTGTCCCGGGTCTTTGCCGAGGAAACCCTGCGCCTCTATCCGCCCCGGAGCGTGACCTACTCCTGCCCCGAGGACTGGGAAAAGGTGCGCAGCATGCTGCGGGCCGTCGGACGGGAAGAGGCCGAATCCATCCTGCAGGAGCACGGCGAAATTCTCATCCGGGACGACATCTGCAACCGGGAATACCGCTTCGATGCGGCCGCCGTGGCCGAGCTGTTCTCCGCCAATCCGCCGACGCTGCACTGAGTCTTTGGCGGGGGACGCAATGTCCCCCGTCTTGCCCCGTGCCCCAGTCATATGATCTTGGGCATAGGCCGGGCGGATTTAGCACCTTTGGCCGATTCCAGCGGCTGGTGCGGTGCAGCATAATGGGATTCACCCAAGCCCGGGAGGACTCCCATGCAACCCCATCCCCTCTCTGCCGTTGTCGGCGACATCGACCGTCAATACCTGGCCAACATCCATCACCTGCGGCACAAGATTGCCCGGGTGCAGCACGACCAACGGGAAATAAGCCTATGCCTGGAGCGCATCCGCAGCAGGGTGCGGTTGCTTATCGTGGAAATGCAGCGGGTGCGGCCAGC
This sequence comes from Azospira sp. MPR-E4, assembly GCF_058809645.1. NCBI lineage: Bacteria > Pseudomonadati > Pseudomonadota > Betaproteobacteria > Rhodocyclales > Rhodocyclaceae > Azospira > Azospira sp. MPR-E4. The sequence goes on from NZ_JBXAST010000003.1 coordinate 89,233, forward strand.
GGCCGGTTACCGTAGCTGAATCAGAGTATTTTTCCCGGATTCATCAGGCCCCGGGGGTCCAGACTGGACTTGATGCAGCGCATCAAATCCAGCCCCACCGGGTCCTTGTAACGCACCAACTCCTCCCGCTTCAACTGGCCGATGCCGTGCTCCGCCGAGATGGAACCGCCCAGGCGGGCCACCAGGTCGTGCACGATGCGGTTGGCCTGGGGCGTGGCGGCGATGAAGGCGTCGTTGTCCTGGCGTTGCGCCTTGGACAGGTTGTAATGCAGGTTGCCGTCCCCGGCATGGCCGAAGGCCACCACCCGCACGCCGGGAAAGGCGGCGGCCAGCGCCGTGCCAGCCAGGTCGAGAAATTCCGGGATGCGGGAGACGGGCACCGAGATGTCGTGCTTGATGCTGAGGCCCTCGATTTTCTGGGCCTCGGAGATATTTTCCCGCAGGGCCCACAACTGCCGCGCCTGGGTTTCGTTCTGGGCCAGCACTCCGTCCTGGACTCGTCCGTCCGCCATTTCCCCGCCGATGAAATCTTCCAGGTCGGCCTGCAGGTCCGCCCATGCGCCGCCGTCGGCAAGCTCCAGCAAGACCTGCCAGGGGGCCGGAGCCGCCAGGGGCTGGCGACTGCCGGGAATATGCTGCAGCACCAGATCGAGGGACTGCCGTGAAATCAGCTCGAAGGCCGTCAAACGGGCATCGAAGCGGGCCTGGGCCCGCCCCAGCAAGGCAATGGCGGCGGCCCCGTCGGCCACCGCCAGCCAGGCCGTGACCACCGCCCGGGGACGGGGAAAAAGCTTGAGCACGGCGGCGGTGATGATGCCCAGGGTGCCTTCGGCGCCGATGAATAGGTCCTTCAGGTCGTAACCCGTGTTGTCCTTGCGCAGGGCGGTGAGACCGTTCCACAGGCGCCCGTCGGGCAGCACCACTTCCAGCCCCAGGGTCAGTTCCCGGGTGTTGCCGTAGCGCAGCACCTGGACCCCGCCCGCATTGGTGGAGAGATTGCCGCCGATCTGGCACGAGCCTTCCGAGGCCAGGGCCAGGGGAAAGAGGCGCCCTGCCGCGGCGGCCGCTTCCTGCACCTGGGCCAGGAGGCAGCCGGCTTCCACCGTGATGGCATTGTTGGCGGCATCGATCTGGCGGATGCGGTTGAGGCGGGAGAGATTGACCAGCACCGAGCGCCCGCCCTGGTCCGGCGTGGCGGCCCCGCACAGGCTGGTGTTGCCGCCCTGGGGCACCATGGGCACGCCGGCGGCGGCGCAGGCCCGCACCACGGCGGCGACCTCGTCCGTCGAGCCGGGCTTGACCAGGGCCAGGGCACGGCCCCGGTAGCGGCCGCGCCAGTCGGTCAGATAGGGCGCCAGATCGGCCTCTCCGGTCAGTACGTGGGCCGGGCCGACGATGGCGGCCAGTTGCTGCTGCAGGTCGTTCATGCCGGCATTTCCAGGACGCTGCGCAACATGGGCAGCATCAGTTCGGTGGCCACCCGGCCTTCGGCGATGGCCTCGTCGGCGCGGTGGAAATCCAGCAGGCCCAGATCGGCCACCCGGGGGGAAATCAGGGTGTCGGCGGGTTCGCCGGCAAGCCGGCTGCGGGCGATGCGCACCTGCATGATGTTGATGCTGCTGGCCATGACGTCGAGCATGGACGGGCTGTTGCCGCCCTCCTCCACCCCCAGCCAGCGCTTCAGGGTGCCGCGCCAGCCGTCCACGGAAGGCGGCGTCTCGCCCCGGTTGCGCAGGCGCCGGCCCAGCATGTCGGAGCCCAGGTCCACGGCGATGACGATATCGGCTCCCATGGCCCGGCACAGGGACACCGGCACCGGATTGACCAGTCCCCCATCCACCAGAAAGCCGCCATCCCGGGGGATCGGGGCGAACAGGCCAGGCAGGGCAATGGAGGCCCGCACCGCATGGGCCACGCTGCCTTCCTTGAGCCAGATTTCTCGGCCGCTGCCCAGGTCGGTGGCGACGCAGGCGAAAGGCAGGGGCAGGTCGTGGAAGTCCCGGTCGGTGAAGTGCCGGGTGAAGAATTCGAGGAGCTTTTCGCCCTTGATCAGGCCGCCGTTGAGGCCCACGTCGAAGAAGCCCAGGACTTCCTTCCAGGACAGGCTGCGCACCCAGTGCTCCAGCTTGTCCAGGTCGCCGCAGGCGGTGGCGGCGCCGACGAAGGCGCCGATGGAGGAACCGCAGATGATGTCGGGCTCGATGCCGGCATCCCGCAAGGCGCGGATGACGCCGATGTGGGCCCAGCCCCGGGCGGAGCCGCTGCCGAAGGCGAGCCCGATCCTAGGTTTCACACCCGCTCGGCGTAAAGGTCGTGGGCGTCGCTGTCCACCACCCGGACCTTGACGAAGTCGCCCGGCTCCACGTCGAAGACGCCGTCCAGATAGACGACGCCGTCGATTTCCGGCGCATCGGCGCTGGAGCGGGCGATGGCGCCCTCTTCGTCCACCGCGTCCACCAGGACCGTGATTTCCTTGTCGATCTTGGCGGCCAGGAGGTCGGCGGAAATGTCTTCCTGCAGCTCCATGACGTAGCGGCGGCGCTCCTCCCGCACCTCATCCGGCAGGGCGCCGGGCAGGTCGTTGGCGGTGGCACCGTCCACCGGGGAGTAGGCGAAGCAGCCGACCCGGTCCAGACGGGCCTCTTCCAGGAACTGCAGCAGCTCCTCGAATTCGGCCTCGGTCTCGCCGGGGAAGCCGGCGATGAAGGTGGAACGGATGGTGATGTCCGGGCAGATGGCGCGCCAGGCACGGATCCGCTCCAGGTTGTTCTCGGCGCTGGCCGGGCGCTTCATGGCCTTGAGGATGCGCGGGCTGGCGTGCTGGAAAGGTACATCCAGGTAGGGCAGGATCTTGCCCTCGGCCATCAGGGGAATCAGGTCGTCCACGCTGGGATAGGGATAGACGTAGTGCAGACGCACCCAGATGCCGAACTCGGCCAGGGCCTCGCACAACTCCTTGAGCCGGGTCTTGACCGGGCGGCCGCCGACGAAGCCGGTGCGGTATTTCAGATCCACGCCGTAGGCGCTGGTGTCCTGGGAAATGACCAGCAGTTCCTTGACGCCGGCCTCGGCCAGGGCCTTGGCTTCCTGCAGCACGTCGCCGATGGGGCGGGAGACCAGGGGGCCGCGCAGGCTGGGAATGATGCAGAAGGTGCAACTGTGGTTGCAGCCTTCGGAAATCTTCAGGTAGGCGAAATGCTGGGGCGTCAGGCGGATGCCGGCCTCCGGCACCAGGTCCATGAAGGGGTCGTGGGGCTTGGGCAGGTGGCTGTGCACATGGCCCATCACCTCCTCCGCCGCATGGGGGCCGGTGACGGCCAGCACGGACGGGTGGGTGCTCTGGACGATGTCGCCCTTGGCACCCAGGCAGCCGGTGACGATGACCTTGCCGTTTTCGGTGAGGGCCTCGCCGATGGCGTCCAGGGATTCCTCCACCGCGGCGTCGATGAAGCCGCAGGTATTGACGATGACCAGATCGGCGCCGTCGTAGGAGGAGGAGATTTCATAGCCTTCTGCCCGCAGCTGGGTCAGGATGCGCTCCGCATCGGAAGAGGCTTTGGGGCAACCCAGACTGACGAAGCCGACAGTCGGGGTTTGCAGGGGGCTACGGGTGGGAGTATTGCCGGATGACACTTAAGCTTGCTTTCCTTGATCGATTCACTCGCCCTTCCGGTCGTCCGGCTGGGCGCCGGGGAACTGGAAGCCGGTGAACATGTTGCGGGTCTGGCTCTGCAGTTGGTCCTGCATCTGCTGGAACATCTTTTTGCTCTGGTCCACATAGGCGGACATCATGCTTTGCATGGCCGGCCCCTGGAAATTCAGGAACTGGGCCCACAGGTCCGTCTGGGCCTGAACCTGGTTGGCTTCGCCGTAGAGGGAGCGGGACTGCTCCTGCAGCTTGGCCTGCACGTCGGCGAAGGCCTTGATGTTGGTTTCCAGGTACTTGCCCAGCATGCCCTGCATGGCATTGCCGTAGTAACGGATGATCTGGGCCAGCAGTTCGGAGGAGAACAGGGGCATGCCGCCGGATTCCTCTTCCAGGATGATCTGCAGCAGGATGCTGCGGGTCAGGTCCTCGCCGCTCTTGGCATCCACCACCTTGAAGTCTTCGAAGCGCAGCACCAGTTCCTTCACATCCGCCAGGGTGATGTAGGCACTGGTTTTGGTGTCGTAGAGTCGGCGGTTGGGATACTTCTTGATGAGGCGGGCTGGTTCCGTCATGGGGCGGGCTCCGGTGCGTTGAGTGCCAAAAAGAGGTCTGGCCGATATTTTTATATTCAACCCGGGCGTCCCGGATCGGCTATCTGGCGGATTATACAGAAAAAACAAGCCCCGCCGGGGCGGGGCTCCAGGTGCAGCCTTGCGGCCAGCCGATTACTGGTAGTACAGGCCGCCGTTGATGTTGAGGGTGGCACCGGTGACGAAGCCGGCCAGTTCGGAGGTCAGGTACACCACGGCGGCGCCGATTTCCTCGGGCTTGGCCAGGCGCTTCATGGGCACGGAGTCGATGATGCCCTTGAGGATGTCCTCGCGGATGGCGGTCACCATCTTGGTGGCCACGTAGCCCGGGGCGATGGCGTTCACGGTGACGCCCTTGGCGGCGAATTCCTGGGCCAGGGCCTTGGTGAAGCCGATGACGCCGGCCTTGGCGGCGGAATAGTTGGTCTGGCCAGCCTGACCCTTGACGCCGTTCACGGAGGAAATGTTCACGATGCGGCCCCAGCCCCGCTCGCCCATCTTGGCGGCGACGTGGTGGGTGACGTTGAACAGGCTGTTCAGGTTGGTGTTGATGACCGCATCCCACTGGCCCTTGTCCATCTTGACGAAGAACTTGTCACGGGTGATGCCGGCGTTGTTCACCAGGATGTCGATGGGACCGGCCTTGGCTTCGGCTTCGGCGATCATGGCCTTGGCGGACTCATAATCGGAAACGTCGCCCGGCACCAGGACGAAGTCCTTGAAGCCGGCTGCTTCCTGCTCGGCCAGCCACTCTTCCTTTTTGTCGAATTCGGGGTGGTAGGCGGCAACGACCTTGTAGCCTTCCTTGGCCAGGGCCTGGCTGATGGCGGTACCCAGGCCGCCCAGGGCGCCGGTGACGAGTGCAACTTTGCTCATAGCTCATCCTTCCTTGTAGTCATGGGGTAAAAGTTGTCAGGACGGGAGCCCCCTCCCCCGCCCCGCTGCATTTCCTGCGGTTGTATCAGATGTAGGTGTCAGGCCGCCTCAGACGGCCTTTTCCTTGACGTAACGGCCGGGGGCCGGTTCCAGCGGCTTGTAGCGGGCATTGCCCAGCTTGCTGCGGGCCGCCACCTCGCCGCCGGCGAACTGCTGCAGCCAGGCGCTCCAGTCGGACCACCAGCTGCCCTTGTGTTCGGTGGCGGCGGCCAGCCAGGAATCCGCATCCAGCTTCTGGTCGCTGCCGCTCCAGAAACTGCGCTTGTTCTTGGCGGCCGGATTGACGACGCCGGCGATATGGCCGGAGGCGCCGAGAACGAAGCGGGACTGGCCGCCCAGCAGGCGGGTGGATTGGTAGGCGGTCTGCCAGGGCACGATGTGGTCTTCCCGGGCTGCCAGGATGTAGCTGGGCATGGCCACCCGGCCCAGGTCCACGCGCACACCGCACATTTCCAGCTTGCCCGGGATGCGCAGGCTGTTGTTCTGGTACAGGTTGCGCATGTACCAGCAGGCGAAGGGGCCCGGCAGATTGGTGCTGTCGCAGTTCCAATACAGCAGGTCGAAGGCGTCCGGCTTCTTGCCCTTCAGGTAGTTGTTGGCGACGTAGTTCCACACCAGGTCGTTGGCGCGCAGGGCGGAGAAGGTGGAGGACAGCTCCTTGGCCGACAGCAGGCCACCCTGGCCGATCTGGCTTTCCTTCAGGGCGAGGAAGTTGTCGTCGATGAGCAGGCCGATCTCGCCCGTGTCGGAAAAATCCAGCAAGGTGGTGAGCAGGGTCAGGCTGGCCACCGGGTCCTCGCCGCGGGCGGCCAGCACCGCCAGGGCGCTGGAGAGGATGGTGCCGCCGACGCAGAAGCCCAGGGCATTGATCTGGTCCACCTTGCAGACGCTGCGCACGACCTCGATGGCGGTGATGGCGGCCTTCTCCAGGTAGTCCTCCCAGGTGTATTTCTCCAGGTCGGCCTTGGGGTTGCGCCAGGAAACGAGGAACACCGTGTTGCCCTGCTCCACCGCATAGCGGACCAGGGAATTCTCCGGCTGCAGGTCGAGGATGTAGAACTTGTTGATGCAGGGCGGCACGATCAGCAGGGGCCGCTTGGCCACCTTGGGCGTCAGGGGCTCGTACTGGATCAGCTGCATCAGCTCGTTTTCAAAGATCACCTGGCCGGCGCTGGTGGCAATGTTCTTGCCGACTTCGAAGACGCTTTCGTCGGTCATGGAGATACGGCCCTTCTCCATGTCGGCGATCAGGTTCTGGATGCCGGCGGTGATGCTCTGGCCCTTGCTTTCCACGGCCTGCTTGATGAATTCCGGATTGGTGGCGGCAAAATTGGCGGGAGAGAGGGCGTCGATGTACTGGCGGGCCATGAAGCGCAGGCGGTTCTTGGCCTTGTCGTCCTCCTCCGGCACCGCTTCGACCACCTGGCGCAGGAAGCTGGAATTGAGCAGGTAGGCCTGGCGGATGTAATCGAACATCGGCGTTTCCGACCACTCGGGGGCATTGAAGCGGCGGTCGCCCGGCTCCGGCTGGACGGCGAAGCCGGGTTCCTGGCCCTGGCGTTTGGCCAGCATGGCGGCCCACAGGGCGGCATGCTGCTTCAGGTATTCCTGGTGCAGGGCCTGCATTTCCTCGGGGCTGGGCAGCTTGAGGGGCGGCAGGGTGCCGGCGGGCGGCGGCGTCATGCCGGGTTGTTTCGCCAGGAAGGCGAAGAAATTCTGGGCCAGGGTCTGTCCGGCAGAAACGAAATTTTGCATCGCAGGAAGGAGGTTTTCCGGCTGGCTGACCATCTTGTATGAAACTCCTGAGGGGCGCGGAATGGCTCGGCGCGCGGAGGACGGGGAAGGAGCGTTTGATTCTGCTTGGCTGCCTGGTCCCTGTCAATGACCAGGGGATAGCGAGGATCGCGGGAGGGCTTCCGGGAGAAGTTAAGCCCCCGCGCTGACAGGCGACTTACAGACAGATGAAGGATTGGTTGCAGCGGGCCGGGAAGCGATGGCCGGGCCCGCTATAATGGCGCCCATGTACATCATCGCCATTGGCTGGCTCTACGTCATTTTCATGATGGCCCTCACCGAGGCCAGCATCGTGGCGGGAGTCGCAACCTTCTTTTTCTACGGGCTGCTGCCCACCGCCCTCATCCTCTATCTGGGCGGCTCCAAGGTCAGGCGGCAGCGCCGGGCCTGGCAGGAGTTGCAGGAGGCAAAGCGCCAGGAGGCCCTGGCCGGGCAGCCGTCCGCCTTAGGCGTGGCCGGCGATCAGCTCCCGGGCCAGCCAGATGGAAAGGATGCCCAGGCCGATCAGTGACACCTGCTGCAGGGTGGCCTTGAGTTCGGGCCGCTTGTGCAGGCCGGGAATGAGGTCGGCCACGGCCACATAGAGCATGCTGGCGGCAGCCAGGCCGAGCAGGGACGGCACCCACTCCTGCAGGGACGACAGGGCGAAGTAGGCCAGCAGGGCCCCCACCAGGGTGGCCAGGCTGGACAGCAGGTTGAAGGCCAGGGCCTTGGCCCGGGAATAACCGGAATGCAGCAGCACCAGGAAATCACCCAGCTCCTGGGGAATTTCATGGGCGATGATGGCCAGGGCGGTGACGATGCCCAGTTGGGTGTCTTCCAGGAAGGCGGCGGCGATGAGGATGCCGTCCACGAAATTGTGGAAGGTGTCGCCGATCAGGATCAGCAGGCCGGAACGGCCGTGATCGTGGGCCGGCGGATGGGCGTCGTGGGCTTCGCAGTGATGGTCATGGCAGTGGCGCCACAGCACCAGTTTTTCCAGGACGAAGAAAATCAGGATGCCGCCTAGGATGGTGGCCGCCATGGTGTGGGGATCGCCATGTTCCAGGGCATGGGGCAGGATTTCCAGGAACACCGCCCCCAGCAGGGCGCCGATGGCGTAGGAAATCAGGTGGGAGACGCTGCCTGCCCCCAGGGTGAAGGTCACCAGACCGGCGGCAATGACGCTGAGGGCGCCGCCGAGGAAGCTGGCGGTGATGATCCAGCCAAGGGTACTCATGGTTTTCCAGGCAAGGGAAGAAGGTGGGGAAAATTCGCGGAGGGGCGGATTATACGCCCTCCCCTCCGCCGAATCTTATTGATACCCCAGATATCGGGGAATGCCGGTGGCCAGTTCGGGAACAAAGGTCACCAGCAGCAGGGCCGAGAGCATTGCTCCCACCATCCACAGCACCCAGGGCACCGTATCCTCGATGCGGATGCCGGCAATGCGGCTGGTGACCATCAGGTTGATGGCCATGGGCGGCGTGAACTGGCCGATGGCTACGTTCATGGTGAGGATGACGCCGAACCACACCGGGTCCCAGCCAAAGTGCAGGATCACCGGCAGCAGGAAGGGCACGAAAATGAAGAGGATGGAAACGGCATCGAGGAACATGCCGGCGATCAGCAACAACAGGGTCACCGCCAGCAGGATGGCCGTCTCGTTGCCGGAAAGCCCCACCAGCCAGCCGCCCAGGGCCTCGAAGGTGCCCAGGGTGCTGCCGGCCCAGGCGAAGACGCTGGCCAGGGCGATGATGAGCATGACCACGGCGGAAACCTCGGCCGACTCCACCAGCACTTCGTAGATGTTCTTCCAGTTGAGGGTGCGGTAGATCACCAGGCCGACGAACAGGCCGTAGAACACCGCCACCACCGCCGCTTCCGTCGGCGTGAAGGCACCGGAACGCATGCCGCCGAGAATGATCACCGGGGCCAGCAGGCCCCAGCTGGCCTCCTTCAGGGCCGACCAGAAGGACTGGCGCTCCTCTCCGTCCTGCAGGCCGGCGACGCCGAAGCCGTGGCGCACCGACAGCCACCAGGCCGGCAGCATCAGGGCCAGGCCGGCCAGGAGGCCCGGGATCAGGCCGGCGGCGAAGAGGGCCGGCACCGAGGCCTGGGGCACCAGGACGCTGTAGAGGATGAAGACGATGGAAGGCGGGATGAGAATGGCCGTGGAGCCGGCCGCAGCAATGACGCTGGCGGAAAAGGCGGCCGGGTAGCCGGCCCGGGCCATGCTGGGAATCATCACCGTGGCCACCGCCGCCGCATCCGCCGGGCCGGAGCCGGAAATGCCGCCCAGCACCATGCACACCAGGATGGCGGCCAGGGCCAGGCCGCCGCGCCGCTGGCCCACCAGGGCCACGGCAAAACGCACCAGGCGCAGGGCCACGCCGGAGCGCTCGAAAATCATCCCGGCCAGCACGAAGACGGGAATGGCCAGCAGCGGATATTTGGCGATGCCGGTATAGACGCTGGTGGGCAGGGACATCAGGCCCAGGTCGCCGAAGAACACCACCGCCAGGCCCGCCAGGCCCATGGCCGTGCCCAGGGGCACGCCCAGGAGCATCAGGGCAAAGAAGGAAAGAAAGAGCAGCCAGCTCATGCCCGCCCTCCCCGCCGGCGCCACAGCAAGAGGAACAGGCGCAGCACGATCAGGGCCGACAGCAGGGGCAGCCAGACGCTGTACCACCACTGGGGCAGGCCCAGGCCGGGAGAGGTGACCTCGAATTCGAAATCGTCGTAGGCCATGCCGTAACCCAGCCAGGCCAGGAGGCCGAACATGGCCACATTGGCCAGCCATTCCAGGGCCGAACTAAGCCGGCGTCCGTTGGCGGAAAGCCTGTCCACCAGCAGGGTGATGCGGATATGGCGGCCGTCGGCAAAGGCGCCGGCCGAACCGAGTAGGGTCAGGGCCAGCAGCAGGAAGACGGAAAACTCCTCGGTGAAGGCGAAGGAGGCGTTGGTCAGGTAGCGCACCAGCACATTGGCGAAGGTGATCAGGCACAGCAGGGCCATGCAGCCCGCCGCCAGGGCCCGTTCAATGCGGGCAGTGGGGCGGGAGGGGGGATTCTGTTGGTCATCCATCTTGTTGTTCTCGTCAAAAACAAGATCGCCGGCCCGGGCCGGCGATCTTGCAGTCGCAGGGGAAAAGGGCCTACTTGCCGGCAGCGATGGCGGCCTCGGCCTTTTTCACCAGATCCTTGCCCACGGTTTCGGCCCACTTGTCGTACACCGGACGGGTCAGGTCCTTGAAGGCCTTGCGCTGCTCGGCCGTCAGCCGGGTGATGGTGACGCCGTTCTTCTCGATGTCCTTGAGCAGGGCATCGTCGCCGGGGCTGACGCCCTTGCGTGCCGCCACCAGGTTCTCCGCCGCCGCCTGTTCCGCCGCCTCGCGCACCGCCTTGCGGTCCGCTTCGCTCCAGTTGTTCCAGACGTTGCGGTTCACCACGAAAATCAGGGGGTCCGTCATGTAGCCCCACAGGGTCAGGTGTTGCTGGCCCAGGGTGTGCAGCTTGGCCGCATTGAACACGGAGAGGGGATTTTCCTGGCCGTCCACGGCCTTGGTGGCCAGGGCCGGCTGGGCATCGGCCCAGCTCATCTGGGTGGGATTGGCTCCGAGGGCGGAGAAGGCATCGATGAAAATGGGGGAACCGACGACGCGGATCTTCATGCCCTTCAGGTCCGCCGGGGTGCGGATGGGATGCCGGGAATTGGAAAGCTCGCGGAAGCCGTTCTCGCCGTAGGCCAGGGGCACCACGCCCTGCTTTTCCAGCACGGCGAAGAGGTCTTTGCCCACCGGCCCCTTGATCAGGGCGTCCAGGCTCTTTTCATCGGGCGTGAGGAACGGCAGGGAGAACAGGTTGAGCTGCTTCACCTGGGGCGACCAGTTGATGGAGGAGCCGATGGCCAGGTCGATGACCCCCTGGCGAATGGCGGAAAACTCCCGGGTCTGGTCGCCGCCCACCAGGCTGGTGCCCGGGTAGAGCTTGATGTTGATGCGGCCTTCGGTCTTCTGCTTGACCAGTTCGGCCCAGCGTTCGCCGGCCTTGCCCCAGGGAAAGGCGGGACCGAGGACGGTGGACAGGCGGTATTCGGACTTGTAATCGGCGGCGTGGGCGACGCTGTGCCCCAGGGGCAGCAGGGCCAGGGCCAGGGATGCGGCGGCGACGAGTTTTTTCATTGTTCCTCCGGTAGTTTTTATGATGATGCAGCGGAGGCAGTGTAGGGAGCGTTGTTCGCCACGGTCAAGGTGCAACGCACCAAGGCCCCCGGCTCAGGGCTCCAGCCAGATGAGGGAGGCCATGCGGCCGCAGACCCGGTCGCGACGGTAGGAAAAGTAGCTGGCGGCGTCGCCGACCGTGCACAGGCCGCCGCCGTGGATCTCACGGACGCCGGCTGCCTGCAGGCGCAGGCGGGCCAGAGCGCAGATGTCGGCCAGATACTTGCCGGTGGAGGCGCCGGGGACGAAGGCCTGGGACGCCCGTGGATCGGCCTTCTCGAAGGCACCCCTCACCTCAGGCCCGACTTCAAAGGCTTGGGGGCCGATGGCCGGCCCGAGCCAGGCCAGGAGCCGCTCCGGGGCCACCCCCATGGCAGCCACCGTGTTTTCCAGGACACCGGCCGCCAGGCCGCGCCAGCCGGCATGGGCAGCGCCCACCACGGTACCGTCCCGGTCGCAGAGCAATACCGGCAGGCAGTCGGCAGTCATGATGGCGCAGACGCTGCCGGGGCGCCGGGCCACCACCCCGTCGGCCTCCCGCCCGGTGGTGGCGCTATCGGCGTCGGCCACCCGGGTGCCGTGCACCTGCTGCAGCCACAGGGGCTCGCCCGGCAGGCAGGCCCGCAGCAGGGCCCGGTTGACCGCCACATGGACCGGCGCATCGCCCACGTGATCCCCCAGGTTGAGGCTGGCATAGGGGGCTGGACTGACACCGCCGCTGCGGGTGGTTTGCAGGCTGCGCACCCGGGACGGGGCGGGCCAGTCGGGAACGAAGCCGGGCAGGCTATTCGTCGGCTTCGTCATCGAAGTCTTCCTCTTCCAGGAGTTCGGCGCCCTCTGCTTCCAGCACCTCGACCTCCTCCTCGTCCTCCCAGTCGTCGCCCCACTCCTCCGCCCAGGCTTCTTCCTGGCGCTGGCGGCGCAGGGTCTTGATCTCGTCCCATTCGCTGCGCAGCGTCTTGAGCAGGGCCGCCATGTCGTCGGGCACCGGGGCGTCCCACTGCATGGGTTCCCGGGTCAGGGGGTGGATCAGACCGAGGCGGTAGGCATGGAGCGCCTGGCGGGGGAAACGGACCCCGGCGGTCTTGCCCTTGTTGTAAACCGCATCGCCCACCAGGGGGAAGCCCAGGGCCGCCATGTGCACCCGGATCTGGTGGGTGCGGCCCGTCTCCAGGCGGCACTGCACCAGGGTGCAACGCTCGAAATGCTCCAGCACCGTGTAATGGGTGCGGGCCTCCCGGCCATTGTGCTGGACCACGGCCATCTTGGTGCGCTGGGTGGGATGGCGGCCGATGGGCGCATCCACCGTGCCGTTGCGGTTGAGATAGCCGACCAGCAGGGCCCGGTATTCCCGCTTCACGGTGCGGGCCTGGAGCTGGCGCACCAGGTCGGTCTGGGCCTCCAGGGTCTTGGCCACCACCATGAGGCCGGAGGTGTCCTTGTCCAGGCGGTGCACGATGCCGGCCCGGGGCACCTGGGCCAGCTGGGGCGTGTGGTGCAGCAGGGCGTTGAGCAGGGTGCCGCTCCAGTTGCCGCTGCCCGGATGCACCACCAGGCCGGCCGGCTTGTTGATGATGAGGATGGCTTCATCCTCGTACACCACAGGAAAAGGAATGTCTTCCGGCGTCTCGGCCGCCAGCTTCTCGTCCTGGACTTCCTCCAGGTTGAGGAACTCGCCGCCCAGCAGTTTGTGCTTGGGCTCCTGCACCGGCTGCCCGTTGAGGGAGACCCGGCCTTCCCGGATCCAGGTTTGCAGGCGATTGCGCGAATACTGGGGCAGCAGTTCGGCCAGCACCTGATCCAGGCGGCGGCCGCCGGCATCGAGGGGCACGAATATGGGCGACCCGGCGCCGCAAGCGGGGGATGGAGACGGAGATGACATGGGCTTTGCGCTATAATCGGCCGCACTCATTTCGGCGGGCGCCTCACTTCGGCGCGCCTTGGCTTTCGTTTTTGGACTGTTCATCATGCGTAGTTTACCGGCTTTAGCTCTGATTTTCGCCGCTTTGCTCTCCCTTTCCGGTTGCGGCCTGCTGCCGGAAGTTAAGGATGAGACGACCGGTTGGTCTGCCAACAAGCTTTATACCGAGGCAAAGGAGGCCATGAATGAAGGTGTATGGGACAAGGCTGTAAAGTATTTTGAGAAGCTGGAATCCCGTTATCCCTATGGTCGCTACGCTCAACAAGCACAGATAGAAGTTGCTTACGCATATTACAAATCAGGCGAACAAGCCTCAGCTATCGCAGCCTGTGATCGCTTCATCAAGCTGCATCCGGACCATCCCAATGTTGATTATGTGTATTACTTGAAGGGGTTGGTTACCTTCAACGAGGATCTTGGCATGATGGGCCACGTCAGCATGCAGGACCAAACAGAAAGAGATCCCAAAGGCATGCGTGAGTCTTTCGATGCTTTTAAGTCACTGACAGCTAGATTTCCAGATAGTAAGTACACTCCAGATTCCGTACAGCGCATGAAGTATCTGGTTAATGCCATGGCTTCCAACGAGGTGCATGTGGCCCGCTACTACATGAAGCGCAAGGCCTATGTGGCCGCTGCCAACCGGGCCCAGAGCGCCATCAAGAACTACCCGGACGCTCCGGCCATCGAGGAGGCCCTCTTCATCATGGTCAAGGCCTACGACGAAATGGGCATGATCGACCTGCGCGACGATGCGGAGCGGGTGATGCGCAAGAACTACCCCAACAGCGTCTATTACACCCGGGGCCTGAACCGGGTCGAACCCTGGTGGAAGCTCTGGTAAGCCATCGCTGAAAACGAAAAGGCCGGGAATTCCCGGCCTTTTTTATTGCCGTCTGAGGGCGCCCGCCCCCTTAAATGGACTGCTTGATCGCCAGCAGGGCCTGGTTGCGCAGGGTGCGCAGCAGGGACAGCTCCTTTTCCGGGATGACGATGTCCCCGGCACCGTCCTTGTCGGCATAGATCATGGCCACCGGATTGCCCTTGATGGTCAGGGGGAAGAGGACAAAGGTTTCCGAGGTCAGCACCTTGCGGAACCAGTCCGGGATGCGGGGCTTGATCTTGGGGTCGTTGGTGTCGCTGATGAGGATGTCCACACCCTTGGAAATGGCGGCGTGGAAGATGTCCGGCGAAAAGCTCAGGGGAAAGCGGAACTGCCGGGCGATCTCCGTGGCGTCCGGACCGAAGCCGAAACGGCCCTGCATGGTGTTGTGGCGAGCATCCTTGATGCACAGGATGACCCGCTTGAAGCCCATGGCCCGGTACATGGTCTCCAGGATGATGCGCAGGATGTCGTTGAGCTTGTATTCCTCCACCAGGGTGTTGGAAATGTCCTGGATACCGGCGGTGAGGATGGCCTGGGCCGTCGCCGAATCCGGCGCCTGCCCCTCGCCCACCACCGCGGCGGGCAGCAACTCGCCACCCAGCTGTTCGCTGAGGATGGTGCCGGCCATGCTGGAATCGTCCTCGCCGGCAGCCGAGGCGGCCGGCTTCTCCCCCATCCATTCCCGCAATTGCCGGCCGAAGGCGGTCTGCTGCAGGTTGAGGCGGATGATGCTGGCGAATTCCTTGACCTGTTCGATGGACTTCTCGATGGTGCTGCGCAGGTCCCGCTCTTCCACCTTGACGCTGTCGCCGAAGCGGGCCGCCAGCTTCTTCAGTTCCCGGGCCCGCTCGTCGGGGCCGGCCTGGGCGATGATCAGGCACAGCTCGTTGGCATAGGCCGCCAGCACCCGCAGCTTGTCCTCCGGGGTGCTGGGCAGGCGCACATTGCCGCCAGGCAGCTTGCGCATGCTGTTGACGATCAGGGGCGGGAAGCCCCAGGTACGGGCGACGCCGATGCCCAGTTCCTCGTAGGACATGCCCAGCACCTGCAGGGAGGCGGCCTCCTCGCCGATCTCCTTCTGCCCCATGAGCTTCTTCACTTCCTCGCTTTCCTCGGGGAAGTAGTACTGGCACAGCAGGCGCCCCAGATTGTGGAACATGGCGCAGATGAAGGCCTGCTCCACATCCCGGGTGCTGGTCAGGGTGCCGATGTCCTTGGCCAGGATGCCGGCCAGATTGGCCCGCAAGAACTCGTCCTTGAGCTGGGCCGCGTTGGACTTGTTCTGCAGGTGCTCGAAGAGGAGCACGGTGATGGCGATATTGCGCACCGCATCGAAGCCGAGCACGATCACCGCCCGGGACACGGTGCTGATGTTGCCGCCGCCGGCCTGCCGGTAATAGGCCGAATTGACCAGGCGCAGGATCTTGTTGGTGAGGGCGAAGTCCTTGAGGATGGTCATGGACAGCCGGGCGATGCTCTCCGTCTCGGAAGTGGCGATCTTGTTGATGGCGCTGACCGATTCGGAGAGGGCGGGGAAATCGCTCTTGTGCCGCATGCGCCGCAGCAGGAAGTCCAGGGTGCTCTGCTTGCCGCCAGTGGCGGCGCCCTCCTCCTCCACCGGGTCCAGGTAGCTATCCAGGGCCTGCAGGAATTGGGCGACGGATTCGTAGCGGTTGAGGGGATTGCGCGCCGTGGCCTTGTACAGCACGTCCACGATGCGCTCATCCAGGCTGACCTCGCTTGGCAGGCGCAGATCCTCCTGGGTGATGCGCCGCATCACCTGGAAGGGATCGCTGCCCTGGATGGCGCGGCGGCCGGTCAGCAGCTCGTAGAGCACCAGGCCGGCGGCGAAGATGTCGCCCCGCACTCCCACCGTACGCGATTCGATGTACTCGGGCGCCATGTAGGCCGGGGTGCCGGTGAAGTCGCCCTGCTTGCTGTCCAGGTCCTCGATGCGGGCGGCAATGCCGAAGTCCATGACCTGGGGAATGCCGTCCTCGTCCAGGAGGATGTTGGAAGGCTTCAGGTCCCGGTGGATAATGCCCTGTTCGTGGGCACAAGCCACCGCCTCCAGGATGGAGCGCATCAGGGTGACGGCCTTGACCGGGGAGAGGGCCCCCGCATCCTTCAGGTACTGGGCCAGGTTCTTGCCGGGCACATACTGGAAAACCAGGTAAAGATCGCCGTCTTCTTCGCCCGCCTCGAAAATCGGTACGATATTGGCATGTCGCAACTGGCTGACGGTACGCGCTTCCCCCAGCAGGGCGGCATTCTGGGCCGCGTCGGGACGGGAAAAGTGCAAGGTTTTGATGGCGATCTCGCGTTCCAGCTGCGGGTCATACGCCAGGTAAACCACACTTTGGGCTCCCCTACCCAGTTCGCGCCGGATTTCGAAACGTCCGATCTTTTGCAGTGCCATGTCGGCCCCCTTGATGTTTGTCGGCCATTCTAGCCGCTCCGTTGCCTCCCGGACATGGACTAATTCACTGCGGCGCCCGGCCCGGTCATCCAACTGACGGATTTTTCATTAGAATCCGGCCATGTCCGGGAATTCCCGGTACGACAATAATCATAGGTTACTCCCCCCATGCTCTACGACCTGCACGAATTCCAGCACTCCATGCTGACCCCCCTGCGCCTGTGGGCCGAAACCACCCAGCAGCTCTTCGCCAACCCCTTCTCCGCCCTCTCCTACCTGCCGGAAAGCTCCCGCATCGCCGCCGGTTCCGAGCTGATGGCGCGCCTCATCCGCCGCTACGACAAGCCCGCCTTCGGCCTCGACCGCACCACGGTGGAGGGCCGGGAGGTGGCGGTCAGCGAAGCGGTGGCCGTGCACAAGCCCTTCTGCAATCTGCTCCATTTCGTCCGCCAGAGCGGCCAGGCGGCGCCCAGGGTGCTGCTCTGCGCGCCCCTCTCCGGCCATTACGCCACCCTGCTGCGGGACACGGTGCGGGCCCTGCTGCCGGACCACGACGTTTATGTCACCGACTGGATCGACGCCCGCCAGGTCTCCCTGGCCCACGGCCCCTTCCGCTTCGACGACTACGTCAGCTATATCCAGGACTTCATCCGCCACCTGGGGCCGGAGCTCCATGTCATCTCCGTCTGCCAGCCCACCGTGCCGGTGCTGGCGGCCATTTCCCTGCTGGCCGCCGCCGACGATCCCTGCCAGCCCCGCTCCATGACCATGATGGGCGGCCCCATCGACACCAGCATCAATCCCACGGCGGTGAACGACTACGCCAAGAAGCACACCCGGCTGTGGTTCGAGACCAAGGTCATCACCCGGGTGCCGACCAAGTACCCGGGCGCCCTGCGCCGGGTCTATCCGGGCTTCCTGCAGCACGCCGGCTTCGTTTCCATGAACCAGGACCGGCACGTGGACGCCCACCTGGACTTCTACAACCACCTGATCGAGGGCGACGGCGATTCGGCCGAGGCCCACCGCAAGTTCTACGACGAATACAACGCGGTGATGGACCTGCCGGCCGAGTACTACCTGGAAACCCTGGAACGGGTCTTCCTCAACCACTACCTGCCGGAAGGGCGCCTCGTGGTGCACGGCCGGACGGTGGACCCGGCGGCCATCCGCCACACCGCCCTGATGACCGTGGAGGGGGAACTGGACGACATTTCCGCTCCCGGCCAGACCCATGCCGCCCACGACCTGTGCGCCTCCCTGGAGGCGGCCCAGCGGGCCCACTTCCTCTGCCCCGGCGTCGGTCACTACGGCATTTTCAGCGGCCGCCGCTGGCGCGAAGTGATCTATCCCCAGGTGCGCGACTTCATCCGCCGCCACCAGGGCTGAGCCAGCCTAGCCCGCCGCTCCGGGCGGGGCCACCTCCCGGCACCACAGCAGTTCCGGGGTAGTGTCCGGGGTGCCGGCATCGCCTTGGGCAACGCCGAACAGGACAGCGTTCTGGCCCATGTGGCGCCCCAGGGCCAGGGCCAGTTCCCGGTCCAAGACCGGCGCCGTGACGAAAAAGCCGGCTTCCGCCGGCCATTGGCCATCGTCGGCCAGGTTTTCCGCCGCCAGGGCCGGCAGGCCCAGGCTGTGCAGCAGCCCGGCCAGGGCCCGCTGCCGGGCCAGATTGGCAGCCTCGCCGAGGGGCTCGGAGGCCGGATTGCTGGCAGTCACCACCATCCAGGCCCGTCCGCCCCGGGTCGCCACGTAGGCCGCCAGGGCGGGGCACGCCTCGCCCACCCGCAGATCGACGGCCCCCTCGGGCAGCCAAACCCGGTAGGTGGTGGCCCGATAGGCGGCCTGCAAGGCAGCAGGGACGGGGCTTTCGGCCATGCCTGCCCTACTCCTGGCCATCCTCGGGCACTTCCAGGCTCTCCAGCCCGGAAAGCAGGCCGGACGCCTCTCCCGAAGGCAGGGCCTCCACGCTCTTCAATTTGCGCTCGATCTGGCGGGTACGCACTTCGGCGGCGCCGATGCTGTTGGTGGCCTGCTCCAGCTTCTTCTTGGTGGCCGCCAGGGCCTCGCCGAACTTGCCGAACTCGGTCTTCACCGCCCCCAGCACCGACCACACCTCGGAGGAGCGCTTTTCGATGGCCAGGGTGCGGAAGCCCATCTGCAGGCTGTTGAGCATGGCCGTGAGGGTGGTGGGGCCGGAGAGGGAAACCCGGTACTCCCGCTGCAGCATCTCCGCCAGGCCCGGCCGGCGCAGGGCCTCGGCGTAGAGACCTTCGATGGGCAGGTAGAGCAGAGCAAAATCCGTGGTGTGGGGCGGCTCCACGTATTTCTCGCGGATGCTCTTGGCCTCCAGCTTGAGGCGGTTTTCCAGGGCCTTGGCGGCCTCCTCCACCCCGGCCGCGTCGGCCCGCTCCTGGGCGTCCTGCAGCTTCTGGTAATCCTCGATGGGGAACTTGGCGTCGATGGGCAGCCACACCGGCGCATCGGCCAGACCGTCGCCCTTGCCCGGCAGGCGGATGGCGAACTCCACCCGATCGTTGCTGCGGGGCCGGGTGATGACGTTGGTGGCGTACTGCTCCGGCGTCAGGATCTGCTCCAGCAGATTGGACAGCTGCACCTCGCCCCAGGAGCCCCGGGTCTTGACGTTGGTCAGCACCTTTTTCAGGTCGCCGACGCCGGCGGCCAGGGTCTGCATTTCCCCCAGGCCCCGATGCACCTGCTCCAGACGGTCCGAAACCAGCTTGAAGGATTCGCCCAGGCGCTGTTCCAGGGTGGCGTGAAGCTTTTCGTCCACGGTCTTACGCATCTCCTCCAGCTTGCCGGCGTTGTCCGCCTGCAGGGCCACCAGCCGCGCTTCCACCACCTGGCGCAGCTGCTCGAAGCGCTGGTCCAGGGCCTGGGAAACCTGGGCCAGCTGCTGGGCGAAGGCTTCCAGGTGCTGGCCCTGGGTCTGGCCGAACTGGCCCACCTGGGCGTTGAGGGATTCGGCCAGGCGGGCCAGGCCCTGGGCCTGGGCCTCCCGCCCCTGGTGGGATTCGGCGGCGGCCTCCTGGCGGCTGCGGGCCAGCTGCTGGGCGAACACTTCCAGCTGCTGGGCCTGCAACTGGCCCAGCTGGCCGACCTGGCTGCCCAGGGCCTGGGTCAGGCGCACCAGGGCCTCGCTCTGTTCCTCCCGGCCGCGCCGGGCTTCCAGGGCAGATTCCTGGCGGATGGCCGCCAGTTCCTCGCGCAGGGCCCGCTCCTGCCGGGCCAGGGCGCCGTCCACGGCGGCGAACTGGGGCGCCAGGGCCAGGGCGGCATCCTGCCGCTCGCGGCTGCGCAGGAGAAGAAGCACCAGACCGCCGAGAATCAGCAGGGCGAGGACGGTAAGAATCAGCAACAGGGTGTCGGTCATGAAGGTTCCGAAAAAATGCAGACAGGCGGGAACCGCCATTTTACTCGGCCCGGGACCAGGTTCGGGGCGAACGTGACGGAATGCGCCCCCCGGAAGCAGGCCAAAGGGATAAAATGCACCACTGATTCCACTCACCCGCCCGGGCCGTACAAAAACAATATGAAAACCCTTGTCGTCGAGGACGCCAAAACCTCACTGGCTGTGGTTTGCCACCATCTGGAAAGACTCGGCAACATTCCGGTTCCGGCGTCCTGCGGCGCCCAGGCCATCGAACTGTTCCAGTCCGAACGCCCCGACCTGGTGCTGCTCGACGTGGTCCTGCCGGACATGGACGGCTACACCGTGGCCCGGCGCATCCGGGACCTGGAAAAGCCGGGCGAATGGACCCCCATCATCTTCCTCACCGCCATGAGCGGCGACGCCGACCTGGAAAAGGGCATCGCCGCCGGCGGTGACGACTACCTGCAGAAGCCGGTCAGCGACGTGGTGCTGCGGGCCAAGATCCGCGCCATGCAGCGCATCGTGCAGATGCGCCACTCCCTGCTGGTGCTGACGCGCAAGCTGGATGCGGCCAACCAGGAGCTGAAGCGCCTCTCCGCCGTGGACGGCCTCACCGGTGTAGCCAACCGCCGCATGTTCGACGAGGCCCTGGAACGGGAATGGCGCCGCTCCATGCGCCAGGGCACGGAGCTGGCCATCGTCATGTGCGACGTGGATTTCTTCAAGAAATTCAACGACACCTACGGCCACCAGGCCGGTGACGAATGCCTGAAGAAGGTGGCTTCGGCCATGGCCAAGGCCATGGAGCGGGGCGGCGACCTCCTGGCCCGCTACGGCGGCGAGGAGTTTTCCATCATCCTGCCGGACACCAAGCTGGGCGGTGCCACCTTCGTCGCCGAGCGCATGCGCCACAGCGTGGCCCAGCTGAAGATGCCCCATGCCGGTTCCCATCACGGCCAGGTGACCATCAGCTGCGGCGTCTCGGCCTTCGTCGCCAGCCCCGAAACCAGCCCGGAAGCCCTGCTCCTGGCTGCCGACCAGGCCCTCTACCAAGCCAAGCAGGCCGGCCGCAACCAGGTCTGCCGCATGTCCACCGCCCCTGCTCCCTGCCCAGCTCCATGAGTCAGCGTCACCCGAAAATTCTCATCGTTGATGACAACGATGTCATGCGCGCCCTGCTGCGCGGCATCCTGCGCAACGAGGACTACCAGGTGGTGGGCGAGGCCCGCAACGGCATCCAGGCCCTGGAAATGGTGGAGCGCATGACGCCCGACGTGGTTTGCCTCGACGTCATCATGCCGGAAATGAATGGCCTGGAAACCCTGAAGACAATCAAGCGGGACTTCCCCCAGGTGTCGGTGATCATGATCACCGGCAACGCCAGCAAGGAAAACGTCCAGGAAGCCCTGGAACTTGGCGCCAACGGCTTCGTGGTCAAGCCCTTCAACGCCGCCAAGGTGCTCGAGGCCCTCAGCCGGGCCTGACCTCCCCCTGTCCTGCCGCCGCCCGCCGCCGGGTCAGAAGTGGTTTTTCCACTCCCGCAGGGCGGCAAACACCGCCACTTCATCCGCCAGCGCTTGGCCCGCCTGTCTCTCGGCGCTGGCCCGCACTTCCGCCTCGCCGCAACGCAGGAAAGGATTGGTCGCCAGCTCCTCCGCCAGACAGAGGGGCACGGTGGCCTGCCCGGCCTGGCGCATGACCGACACCCGCTGCACCCGGGCGGCCAGGGCCCGGTTGCCCGGTTCCACCGCCAGGGCGAAGTCCAGGTTGGCGGCCGTGTATTCGTGGGCGCAGTAGACCGCGGTCTGGGGCGGCAGTGCCGCCAGGAGGCCCAGGGAATGGGCCATCTGGGCCGGGGTGCCCTCGAACAGCCGCCCGCAGCCGGCGCCGAAGAGGGTGTCGCCACAAAAGAGTACTGGCGCCCCTTCCCACTGGCCGTAATAGGCCAGGTGACCCCGGGTATGACCTGGCACGGCGAGCACCTGCAACTGCAGACCCAGGTCGGCGAACTCCAGGCGCTCCCCACCCCGCAGCGGCTCGCCGACGCCTGTGATAGACTCCGCCGCCGGTCCCAGGACCCGCACCCCGTCGCCCGCCAGGGCGGCAACGCCGTCGCTGTGGTCGGCATGGTGGTGGGTGAGCAGGATGGCCTCCAGCCGGAGTCCTTCCCGGGCCAGGACTGCCTGCACCGGTGCGGCATCGCCCGGATCCACCACCAGGGCCCGGTCGCCGCGCTGCAGCAGCCAGATGTAGTTGTCCTTGAAGGCCGGAATGGCCGAGATGCCCCGCAGGGGCGCGCAAGCAGGTAGACTAGTTTCCATACACGCACTATTGGCGGACCGCGTTCCCATGTCAATTCCCGGACTCGATGCCTGGCTGCAATCCCCCCAGGGGAGCTACGTACTCGAATGGGAGCAGGCCAAGATCGACGCCCTGGTGGCGGACATCTTCGGCTTTCACGCCCTGCAGCTGGGCCTGCCCCAGGTGGACTACCTGCGGGACAACCGCATTCCCCTGCGCCTGAAGGCCGGCGAGTCCGACTTGGTGGATGTACGCTGCGACCTGCGCCAGTTGCCCTTCGCCAGCGCTTCCCTGGATCTGGTGGTTTTGCCCCATGTGCTGGAATTCCTGCCGGACCCGCACCAGATGCTGCGGGAGGTGGAGCGGGTGCTGATTCCCGAAGGCCAGGTGGTCATCGCCGGTTTCAACCCCCTTTCCCTGTGGGGCCTGCGCCGCTACCTGCCGGGCCAGCGGGAGGGTCTCTTCCCCTGGAACGGCAACTATCTCTCGGTGCTGCGCCTGAAGGACTGGCTGGCCCTGCTGGGCTTCGAGGTGGACCGGGGCAATTTCGGCTGCTACGCCCCGCCCTTCGAACAAAGCAAATGGCTGCAGCGCTGCCACTTCATGGAGCCGGCCGGCGACCGCTGGTGGGGCTTTGCCGGCGGCACCTACCTGCTGCGGGCGGTGAAGCGGGTGCCGGGCATGCGCCTGGTGCTGCCGGCCTGGAAAGAACGCAAGGCGCGGGCCAAGGCCCTGGCGCCCATCACTCAGAAGGAAGCGAACGACAATGGCCAATGAGGCAACTGTGGAAATCTATGCCGACGGCGCCTGCAAGGGCAATCCGGGGCCGGGCGGCTGGGGCGTCTTCATGCGCGCCGGCGCCCACGAGAAGGAGCTGTGGGGCGGCGAACGGGACACCACCAACAACCGCATGGAGCTGACTGCCGTCATCCGCGCCCTGGAGGCCCTGAAGCGGCCGGTGCCGGTGAAGCTGTACACCGACTCCAAGTACGTGCAGCAGGGCATCAGCGCCTGGATCCACAACTGGAAGCGCAACGGCTGGCGCACCGCCGACAAGAAGCCGGTGAAGAACGCGGACCTGTGGCAGGAGCTGGACGTGCTGGCCAGACAGTTCCAGGTGGAGTGGACCTGGGTCAAGGGCCATGCCGGCAATCCGGGCAACGAACGGGCCGACGAGCTGGCCAACCGGGGCATCGAGGATCTGCGCCAGAGCGCCTGAAGCCCCATATTCAACGGATTTGATCTAGGCGGCAGATAAACGGGCCGCCCTTGCCTAACATCGGAAACGTCATGCGTCAGATATTTCTAGATACGGAAACCACGGGCCTGGAGCACAAGCAGGGGCACCGCATCATCGAAGTGGCCGGTGTGGAGATGGTCAACCGCCGTCTCACCAACCGCCATTTCCACAAGTACATCAACCCGGAACGGGCCATCGACGAAGGCGCCCAGGCGGTGCACGGCATCAGCCTGGAATTTCTGGCGGACAAGCCCAAGTTCGCCGCCATCGCCGCCGACTTCCTCGACTTCATCCGCGGCGCCGAACTGGTGATCCACAACGCGGCCTTCGACGTGGGCTTCCTCAATGCCGAGCTGGCCCGCCTCAAGCTGCCGCCCGTCGGCGAGGTCTGCTCCGGGGTGGTGGACACCCTGAAGATGGCCAAGGAGATGCACCCGGGCAAGAAGAACAACCTCAACGCCCTGTGCGACCGCTACGAGGTGGACAACTCCCACCGCACCCTGCACGGCGCCTTGCTCGATGCGGAGATTCTGGCCGAAGTGTATGTGGCCATGACCCGGGGTCAGGAAAGCCTGATGATCGACCTGGGCCAGGCGCCGGCTGCCGCCGCGGAAATCGCCATGAGCACGGGCCAGCGCCGCCCCACCCGGGTCCTGCGGGCCAGCATCGAAGAACTGGCCGCCCACGAGCAGGTGCTGGCCGGCATCAACAAGGAAAGCAAGGGCAAGTGCCTGTGGGCGCCGCCCCCGGCCGAGCCTCCCGCCGCATGAGCTTCCTCCGCCGTTGCCCCTGCCTGTGGCTGGCTGCGCTGCTGCTGGCCGCCACGACCGCGACGGCGGCTCCGCTCCCTCCCCTGCAACCCTGGATCGACGCCACTCCCGCCGGTGGCGTCCTGGTGCCGCCACCGGGCGTCTATGCCGGGCCGGTACGCATCGACAAGCCCCTGCATGTGGACGGTAAGGGCAAGGTGACCATCGACAACGGTGGCCACGGCACCATCCTCAGTCTCAGGGCCAGCGGCGCCAGCCTCAAGGGGCTGCGCCTGGTGGGCAGCGGCGATTCCCACGACCAGCTGGATGCGGCCATCAGCATCGAGGGCCACGACAACCTGATCGAAGGCAACGTGATCGAGGCCAGCCTCTTCGGCATTTCCCTCAAGCAGTCGGACCACAACATCCTGCGCCGCAACCGCATTCGCTCCTTCAACGTGGATTCGGCGGACCGGGGCGATGCCCTGCGCCTGTGGTACAGCGCCGGCAACCTGATCGAGGATAACGACATTGCCCAGACCCGGGACCTGACCATCACCAACGCCCCGCGCAACCACTTCCGCCGCAACACCATCCGGGACAGCCGGCGCGGCATGAACTTCCTCTTCGCCAACCGCAGCCGCATCGAGGACAACGTGCTGGAGCGCAACTCCACCGGCATCGTCATTATGAATTCGGAAGGCGCCATCCTGCGCCGCAACCGGGTCCTGCACGCCATGGACGCCTCCGGCGCCGGCATCGCCCTGAAGGAGACGGCGGCCATCCTGGTGGAAGACAACGACATCATCCATTGCGCCGTCGGCATCATGGCCGACTCCCCTTCCCATCCCCTCAACCGCATCGTCCTGCACCGCAACCGCCTGGCCCACAACGTCACCGGGGTCAATTTCTACGGCGAACGGGGCGGCCACATCGCCATCGCCAACCGCTTCGAGAACAATCTGTGGCAGGTCATGGCCAGCAATGCGGGGGACCAGCAGAACGACTTCTGGCTGGGCAACTACTGGGACGACTATCAGGGTTTCGACCGCAACGGCGACGGCTGGGGCGACACCCCCCACGAGATTTACGCCTACGCCGACCGCATCTGGATGGACACGCCGGCGGCCCGCTTCTTCCGCAATTCGCCGGTGCTGGAGATGCTGGACTTCCTGGAAAGGCTGGCGCCCTTCTCCCACCCCACCCTGATCCTGCAGGACCCGAAACCGCGCATCCTGCGCGGCAAGAGCTGAGGCTCCCTAGAACAGGCTTGCCACCACGTCCTGGTCCCGCTTGGCCAGGCGCTCCAGGCCGTTCAGGACTTCCTTCGAGGCGCCATGGTCCCGGGCGTGGGCGAGAAAGCTCTGCACCGCCTTTTCCAGGGGGTAATCGGAAGTCTGCCAGTCATGGTTGAACTGGCTGGCCAGGAGCCGCTGGGCCGTCAGCTTGCCGCTGCGCATGGGCACCAGGGTCACCTGCTGGCCGTCGTGGCGAATCACCACGGCCATGGTCAGGGCCTGATTGGTGACGATCAATTGAGGTCTTCCTTTTTCGGCAGGGGCAGGCGGAAGACGCCGATCCCCTCCTCCTCCAGTTCGGCGAATTCCTCGTCCGAAGCCTGGCCCCGGATGGAGCGCCGGGGCACTTCCTCGTTGTGCATCTTGCGGGCCTCCTCGGCAAAGGCCGAGCCCACATCGTCGCTGACGCTCATGAGGAAATCCACCACCTGGCGATAGGCAGTCAGAGGCGACAGGGAGGTCTCCACGGTCGCAGGCGGAGCCTCAGCCGCCGGCGCCGCCCCTTCACCGCCCTGGGCCAGGTGGATGCCGGCCGGGATCTTGCGGATCTGGTGGGAATTGCAGTGGGGACAGGTGACCAGGCCCCGTTCCTGCTGGGACTGATAGTCCTCGGCGGATCGGAACCAGCCTTCAAAGCGGTGCTCCTGCTCGCAGGAGAGTTCAAAGATGATCAATTGGGTGCCAGGCGTCGTGGTGCCCGGGACGGGACTTGAACCCGTAAGCCTTGCGGCGGCGGATTTTAAGTCCGCTGTGTATACCAATTTCACCACCCGGGCGGATGCGAAAGGCAGGATTATAGCGGCTTCCCGCCGGGCGGGGCAGCCAGAACGCCAAACGGCGAGGCTTTCAGGCCTGGGTATCGATGATCCTGCCGGTCACCTGCCCTTGCCCATTGACGACGGGGGACGGCGCCTGGGCCGGATTCTGACTGTCGCCCTTGTCGCCGGCGACCGGTGCCGCGGGCTGGGACTGCAATCCCAATCTGGCGGCCAGATTGGTGCGCGCCACGATGGCGAACATATTGCCGTTGCTGATCGGTTTGATGCCCATGGGAGACTCCCGCCGACGCGTCTACCTAACTGTAGATGATGCAACGGGAAAGTGCGGGAAGAGAATCGGCCCGGGGAGAAGCTGCGGCGGAAGCCTGAATGCAAAAAGGGCAGTGCTTGCGCACTGCCCTTTTCAATTTGGAGCGGGAAAAGAGTCTCGAACTCTCGACCTCAACCTTGGCAAGGTTGCGCTCTACCAACTGAGCTATTCCCGCATGAAGCTTTTTACTGCCGGCCGGACATCAATCCGGCCTTGGAGAAACTGGAGCGGGAGAAGAGTCTCGAACTCTCGACCTCAACCTTGGCAAGGTTGCGCTCTACCAACTGAGCTACTCCCGCGTATTGCTTTTCAACCTGGAGGCGCGAGCCGGAGTCGAACCGACCTACACGGATTTGCAATCCGGTGCATAACCGCTTTGCTATCGCGCCAGAAACATTCTTACTGCTGCTGAAGAAAGCGGTCAGCTCTCTCCTCGAATTCTGGAGCGGGAAAAGAGTCTCGAACTCTCGACCTCAACCTTGGCAAGGTTGCGCTCTACCAACTGAGCTATTCCCGCGTCGTGTTGATCAGTGCTGCAATCAACGAGGTCCGCATTATAAGGCCTTTCGCGGGCCTGTCAACAGTTCCGCGACGGCAATTATTTTTCCGTGTGCTGGAGGATTTGCGGCCAGGCCATGCGCATGTAATAGCCCATGGACCACAGGGTCAGCACGGCGGCGATATAAATCAACCACGTACCGGCGGCCATGACGTCGATGCCGGCCACCGGCTCCTGCAGCAAGAGCAGGGGAATGGCGGCCATCTGGGCGGTGGTCTTGATCTTGCCGATCATGGAGACGGCCACGCTTTTCGAGGCACCGATCTGGGCCATCCACTCGCGCAGGGCGGAAATGGTGATTTCCCGGCCGATGATGACGGCGGCGATGACCGCGTTGGTGCGATCCAGCTGCACCAGCATGATGAGGGCCGTGGCCACCATCAGCTTGTCCGCCACCGGATCGAGGAAGGCGCCGAAAGCCGAGGTCTGGTTGAGAGCCCGGGCCAGGTAGCCGTCGAACCAGTCGGTGAGGCCGGCCACGACGAAGACCAGGGTGGCAGTCAGGTTGCGCTCCTGCAGGCTGGCCCAGGATTCGGGCACGTAGTAGATGCCGATCAGCAGGGGGATCAGGACGATGCGCAGCCAAGTGAGAAGGATAGGTATGTTGAAGGGCATTCAGTGCAACGCCGAATAGATTCGTTCCGCCAGATCCCGACTGATGCCAGGCACTTCGGCCAGCCGGTCCACGCTTGCGCCGGCGATGCCCTGGAGTCCGCCGAAATGGGCGATCAGGGCCTTGCGCCGGGTCGGGCCGACCCCGGGGATTTCCTCCAGGGTCGAAGTCCTGCGGGCCTTGCCGCGCTGGGCGCGGTGTCCGGAAACGGCGAAACGGTGGGACTCGTCGCGGATTTCCTGGATCAGGTGCAAGGCCGGGTGTGTCGAGGGCAATTGTAACGGCTTTCGCCCGTCGGGAAAGATCAGTTGTTCCAGCCCGACCTTGCGCTCCACGCCTTTGGCGACGCCGATCATGGGCACATGGGCCAGCCCCAGTTCCTCCAGGGCGCTGTAGGCGACGCCGACCTGGCCCTTGCCGCCGTCGATGAGGATCAGGTCCGGGCAGACGCCCTCCCCCACCGCCACCTTGTCGTAGCGCCGGGAAACGGCCTGGCGCATGGCGGCGTAGTCGTCGCCCTTCTGGATGTCGCGGATGTTGTAGCGCCGGTATTCGGACTTGCGCATGCCGTTGCCCTGGTACACCACGCAGGAGGCCACGGTGGCTTCGCCCTGGGTGTGGCTGATATCGAAGCACTCGATGCGCTGCGGCAGCTCCGCCAGGCCCAGGGCTTCCTGCAGGGCTTCCAGGCGCTGTCCCTGCATGGACAGGGTGGCCCGGCGCGAGGCGATGGCGATGCGGGCGTTCTGCACCGCCATTTCCACCCACATGCGGTGGGCCGTCTGGCGCGGTTCCTGGATCGGCACCGGCCGCTCGGCCAGGGCCGCCAGGCTCTCGGCCGCCTCTTCGTCCGCCGGCGGCACATTGACCAGGATGCGGGCGGGAATGGGATGCTCCCGGTAATGCTGGTCGAGGAAGGCGGCGATGGCCTCGGCCGGCTCGCAATCCGCCGCATTCTTGGGAAACAGGGGCTTGTCGCCCAGGTGCTGGCCGCCGCGGATCATGGCCAGGTTGAGGCAGAGCATGCCCGACTCCTGCACCGCCACCACCACGTCCGCATCCTCGTCGCGGCCGCTGTCCACGTACTGTTTTTCCTGGATGCGGCGCAGGCCCTGGATGCGGTCCCGCAGCACGGCGGCCTGTTCGAAGGCCAGAGCCATGGAGGCCTGTTCCATGGCTTCGGTCAGGCGCTGGATCACCTCGTGCTGCTTGCCCTTGAGGAACATGGCGGCCAGCTGCACGTCCTTGGCGTAATCCTCGGCGGAGATAAGGCCGACGCAGGGACCGCTGCAGCGGTGGATCTGGTACAGCAGACAGGGCCGGGAGCGGTTGGCGAAGACCGAATCCTCGCAGGTGCGCAGGTGGAAAGTCTTCTGCAGCAGGTGGATGGAGTCCCGCACCACCGAGGCTGCCGGGAAGGGGCCGTAGTAGTCGGCCTTGCGGTCCGGGGCGCCGCGGAAGAAGGCCAGGCGCGGGAATTGATCCCGGGTCAGCTGCACATAGGGGTAGGACTTGTCGTCCCGGAAGAGGATGTTGAAGGGCGGGTCCAGGCTCTTGATGAGGTTGTTTTCCAGCAGCAGGGCCTCTGCCTCGGAGCGGGTCACGGTGGTATCGATGCCGCAGATGCGGCTCACCATGAGGGCGATGCGGGGGCTGGAAACGGTGCGCTGGAAATAGGACGAAACGCGCTTCTTCAGGTTCTTCGCCTTGCCGACATAGAGCACCTTGCCCTCGGCGTCGAGCATGCGATAGACCCCCGGCAGGTCCGTCAGGGTCGCCAGGAAGGTCTTGGCGTCGAAGGCCGGTGCTGCCGGCCCGGCCGCCGGGGCCGTTGCTTCCGGAGACTCGCTCATGGCGTCCTCAGCCGAGCCGGTCCAGCTTGTCGCGGATGGAGCCCACCACGGCCTCGAAGCCCTCGGTGGTGAGGCGCCCGGTGCGGGTGTTGTAGCCGCTGCAGTGGTAGCTGGTGAACGTCTCGATGCCGCCGGGCAGCACATGGCGCACGGCATGGCCGAAGGGGTAGTCCTTCACCTTCAGGCCGAAGGTGCGCAGCACCGCCTGGTGGGCCACGGCGCCCAGGATGAGGATGGCCCGCAGGTTGGGCATGCTGGCTATTTCCTGGCCCAGGTAGTCGTTGCACTGGCGGATTTCCACCGGCAGGGGCTTGTTCTGGGGCGGCAGGCAGCGCACCGCGTTGGTGATGCGGCAGTCCTTCAGCTCCAGGCCCGTATTGGCCCAGCCTTCCGCATTGAGGGGCCAGGCCTCGGTGGCGAAGCCGAACTTGTGCAGGGAGGGATAGAGCAGCTCCCCGGCGATGTCGCCGGTAAACGGCCGACCGGTGCGGTTGGCACCCCGCTCCCCGGGGCCCAGGCCCACCACCAGCAGGCGGGATTCCAGACTGCCGAAGGACGGCACCGGGCGGGCATGCCAGTCCGGGTCCCGCTGGCGGATGGCGGCCAGATGGGCGGCCAGGCGGGGACAATCGGTACAGTCGGTGGAAAAGGTGTGGGTCGGGGCAAGCATGGGGAAAAAGGTCCGTGACAACGAGGCGGAAAGGCTGAAATGGTACCATGCGGCCCCATGGAAGCCCCCGCCCCGGCGC